>JBAQCH010000203.1:0-11762 GCA_049294015.1 Anaerolineae bacterium | reverse complement strand
CTGGCCGGCAGCAGGCCCATGTCGCGCGCGCCGACGCTGTTGGCTTCCGGCGCCAGGTAATAGGTGCGCTCGACGCAGCCGGCCAGCAGGGCAAAGTTCAGCAGGCTGGCCTTGTTGCTGGCCGCGTTGCGGCCGCTGACCACGGCTGGCCCGTAGAGCACCAGGGGCCGCTTGGCGTTCAGCACCAGACGGGCAGCCTCGGCGACCGCCGGGTCGCCGGCCGCAGCGCTGCGCAGCCAGTCGACCAGCTCGGCATAGCCCGGCAGCCTGGCCGCCCGCTCCTGCACCGCCTTCTCTTTCAGCAGCGCCTGGCTGAGGCTGTCGAACAGCGCAGCCTCCTCGCCCGGCTTGTAGGGCACGTAGACGCCGGGATAGCGCGTGTCCTCGATGCGGCGCGGGTGCAGGATGACAAGCTTGGCGCCGCCGCGGCGCACCGCGCGGCGGATGAAGGTGGCCAGCACCGGCTGCTCCTCGGCCGGATCGACGC
Source organism: Anaerolineae bacterium (assembly GCA_049294015.1). Lineage (GTDB taxonomy): Bacteria > Chloroflexota > Anaerolineae > JAAEKA01 > JAAEKA01 > JAAEKA01. The sequence continues at coordinate 11,275 of JBAQCH010000203.1, read as the reverse complement.
CGGCCAGCACAAGGACGTCGGCCTGCTCCACGTCGCGGATGTTGCTCAGGCCGCGCGGGTCGGCCAGCACGGCCGCGCCGCCGCGGTGATCGACGTTGTTCGTGCCCACCAGCCCGCGCATCAGCTTTTGCAACAGGTAAGCGGCCTCGTTGCTCAGCTTGGCCGAGCCGATCGCGCCCACGGCCGATGGCCCCTGCACGTCAGCCGTGAAGGCCAGCCGCTGCGCCGTTAGCGCCAGCGCCTCGTCCCAGCCAGCCTCGCGCAGCTCGCCGCCCTTGTGGTCGCGCACCAGCGGCTTCGTCAGGCGCTCCGGCGAGTCGACGAAGGCGTGCATGAAGCGGCCCTTGTCGCAGATCCACTCGTCGTTGACGGCCATGTTCTCGCGGGCCACGATGCGGCGCAGTTGGTGGATGCGCGCGTCCAGGCGCACGTTGCAGCCCTGCGAGCAGTGGGTGCAGATCGACTTGGTGCGCTTCAGCTCCCAAGGACGGTAGCGGAAGCGGCTAACGCGGTTGGTCAGCGCGCCCACGGGGCAGAGGTCGATGATGTTGCCGCTGGTCTTGGCGTCCACCGGTTGCTCGGGGAAGAAGTCGATCACCGTCTCGCCGCCGCGGTTGAACAGGCCGAGCTGCGGCTTGTCCTCCCACTCCTCCAGGTAGCGGATGCAGCGCCAGCAGACGATGCAGCGCTCCTGGTCCAACATGACGAGGTCGCTGATGGGGTAGCGCTTTTCCTTGTGGGTCTTGATCTCCTGGAACTCGGACGCGCCGGGGCCGTGCTTGAGGGTCTGGTCCTGCAACGGGCACTCGCCGCCCTTGTCACAGATCGGGCAGTCCAGCGGGTGGTTGATCAGGATGAACTCCAGCGTGTCCTCGCGCGCCTGCACCGCAGCCGGGCTGGCATAGCGGAACTTCAGCCCCTCGGCCGCGCGGATGGTGCAGGCCGTGACAATCATCCAGCGGCCGCGCACGTCCTGCTCCACCAGGCACATGCGGCACGCGCCCAGCGGATCCAGCTTGGGATGCGAGCAGAAGACGGGGATTTCGATGCCGGCCAGCTTGGCCGCGTCGGTCAGCAACATCCCATTGGGGACTTGGTAGTCGACGTCGTCGATGGTGATGGTTACGAGATCAGGCATAATCAGTTGTGCAGTTCCATGACCGAAACCACCTGCTTGAGTGGTGTGGTCTCGGGAATAAGTGCTTCCCATGCATCAGCATCGTCCGCTTGGGCTATGACGATGCGGTCGATCGCCGCTTCATCGAGTTGCAACTCATTGGGAACGGCTTCGCTGTGCGCTTCAAGGCTCTCGCAGAACAGCGGAAACACTTCATTCGCCATAGCTATTGCCTCGGCAATCGTTGCTCCATGTGTGACACAACCTGGAAGAGCTGGTACTGTAACGGTATAGCCGGTTTCCGGTTCTGGGGTCATCCGAATCCTATACGGTCGCGGCTTCTTCAAGCGGCCATCTCCAACTCGGCTTCCATCCAGGCTGGCACACATGATCCGTACAGGACATCCGGATCGATATCTGCGCCGTTGGGCCAGACGATTGTGCCAAGTTCGTCGTCGACCTTTACCCGGTTGAAGTATCCAGAATCTTCCCGTACAGGCCGGAAGATAGGTCCACGTAAGTACTGTTCGACATCTACCAGTTTTCGCTCGCCAGTATTGAATACAAGCCACAGCTTGAATCGCTCTCTGGGTTCTACACCTGTAATCCACACCATGTCTCTAGCTCCTCAGTCCAATCCATCAATACGCCGAGGCGGCAAGCCATCTTGCACGCGCTGCCAGTTCTCCGCCAACTCCGCTCGATGCAAGGCAGCCCACTCCAGGACAAGAACCAATGCACGCCGCGGTAGCTTTCCTTCCGTCAACTCCAACGTCGATATCGTCACCTTTGCTCTATGTTCGGCGTACTTCACATGAAAATGCGGCGGCGCATGATCGTTGTGATACATGGAGACGACGATGCCGTAGAAGCGGCTAACCGTTGGCATCAGTTTCCTCTGCTCCTACACCCTGACCTTCGGCGCCGCTTCACCCGTATCCGGCCGGTAGATCGGCCGCACCGGCAGCTCCGGCGCTTTGCCGCTGGGGTTGGTCTGCCGGATGTATGCCTCGAAGTCGGCTCGGAAGAGCTTCAGCAGGCTGCGCACGCCCCAGACCGAGGCCGGGCCGAAGGGGCAGAAGCTCTGCCGCTCGATGGGCCAGGTCAGGCGCTCGATGGTGTCCAGGTCGCTGAGCTGGCCCTCGCCGCGCTCGATGCGCTCCAGGATCTTCTCGATCCAGCCGCCGCCCTCGCGACAGGGGGTACACTTGCCGCAGCTCTCCTCGCGGTAGAAGCTCATGGTGCGGCGGGCCAGCTCGACGATGTTCACGCCCTCGCAGACCACCATGATGCCGCAGGAGCCCAGTGACGAGCCAGCCGCCACGATACTCTCGAAGTCCATGGGCGTGTCCAGCTTGTCCGCGGCCAAATGCGGCATGGACAGCCCGCCGGGGATGATCGACTTGATGGGCCGGTCGTCCAGCGTGCCGCCGGCGTAGTCGTAGATCAACTGGCGCAGCGTGGTGTTGTAGGGCAGCTCGTAGACGCCGGGCCGCTTCACTTGGCCGCTCAGCGCGTAGAGGGCGAACCCGGGGCTGCGCTCCGTGCCCCACTGGCGGTACCAGGCCGCGCCGTTTTTGACGATAGGCACGACCTGGGCGATGGTTTCCACGTTGTTGACGATGGTGGGCTTGCGGTAGAGGCCCTCCACGGCCGGGAAGGGGGGCTTGAGCCGTGGGTGGCCGCGGTAGCCCTCCAGCGAGGTCAGCAGCGCGGTCTCCTCGCCGCAGATGTAGGCGCCGGCGCCGCGGTGGACGATGATCTCCAGGTCCTTCTTGCCGCCGAAGATGCCCTTGCCTACGTAGCCCTTGGCCCGCGCCTCGGCCACGGCCTGCTCCAGCCGCTGCGCGCCGAAGAAATACTCGCCGCGGATATAGATGAAGGCGTGGCTGGCCTCGGTGGCGTAGCAGGCCAGGATGATGCCCTCCAGCAGCGAGTGCGGATCGTACTCCATGATCAGCCGGTCCTTGAAGGTGCCCGGCTCGCTCTCGTCGGCGTTGACCACCAGGTAGCGCGGGTAGGCGCCGGCTGGCAGGAAGCTCCACTTCATGCCGGTCGGGAAGCCCGCGCCGCCGCGACCCCGCAGCCCAGCCGCCTTGACCGTCTCCAGCACCTCGGCCGGTGTCTTGCCAGCCAGCGCCGCCTTCGCTACTTCGTAGCCGCCGTTGGCCTCATAGACGGCAAGGCTGTGGCTGTCGGGTAGATCAATGCGCGCCAACAGGCTGTTGGTCTCAGGATGGTGGTCATGATGGTACGGCCCGGTTCTCCGTCCGGAGCCATCCGCTGTCTTCCCATCCGCTGTGGTATCTCCCGGCACCACCCGCTCCGGAACCGGCAACTGCTCCGCCGGCACGTTCGCCAGCCGCCGCAGCTCGTCCAGCATCGCATCGACACGCTGCGGCGAGTTCAGTTCCTCGTAGTAGCGCGCCCAATTGGCCTGCTTCTTGGTGACGGCCACCATCGGCGCGGTGCCGCACGCGCCCAAGCATTCCATCTCGCCCAGGGTAAACAGGCCGTCGTCTGTGGTCTCGTGATAGTCGATGCCCAGCTTCTGCTGGAGCTGCTCGGCGCACTGGCCGGCGCCGCGCAACATGCAGGGCACGTTGGTGCAGACCTCCACGTGGTACGTGCCGGTCGGCTCCTGGTGCAGCATATGGTAGAAGCCGACGAAGGCCCTCACCTCGGCCGCGTCAATGTCGAACAGCCGCGCCACCTCGACCATGGCCTCGTCCGGCACATAGCCCAGTTGCTGCTGCACAGCCTCCAACGCCGGCCCCAGGGCCGAACGCGGCTGCGGATAGCGGGCCATCAGTTCACGAATCTTGTTGCGGGTCGCGTCAGTTAGCATAGCAGATCAAAATGATGAATGATGATCGATGAATGATGAATCCGGAATGCCGTTCTGCATTCATCATTCATCATTCATCGTTCCGAATTACCGATCCACCTCGCCCAGCACGATATCGATCGAGCCGATGATGGCCACCAGGTCGGCCAGGTACTGCCCGCTGGCCATCGTGTTGGTGGCGAAGATGTTGACGAAGCTGGGGCCGCGCACCCGCAGGCGGTAGGGATGGGCGCTGCCGTCGGAGACGATGTAGTAGCCCAGCTCGCCCTTGGGGTTCTCGTGGCCGAAGTAAACCTCGCCGGCCGGCGGCCGCAGGCCCTCGGTAACCAGCTTGAAGTGATGGATCACCGCCTCCATGCTGGTCTCCAGCTCGGCACGCGGCGGCAGAGCCACCTTGCGGTCGTTGCTCTTCCACGGCCCGCCCTCGCTGGCCATGACGTCCGCCAGAGCCTGGCGGATGATGCGCAGGCTCTGGCGCATCTCCTGCATGCGCACCTGGTAGCGGCCGTAGGAGTCGCCCCGGTCGGAGGTGGGCACGTCGAACTGGTAGCGGTCATAGCCGCTGTACGGGGCAACCTTGCGCAGATCGTACAGGACGCCGCTGCCGCGCAGCAGGGGGCCGGTGGCGCCCAGGCTGAGCGCGTCTTCCCGGCTCAGCGGGCCCACGCCCTCCAGACGCTTGCGCAGCACCACGCTCTTGGTTAGCATGCGCTCGTACTCGTCCAGACGGCTGGGAAACAGATCGATGAACTCCTGCACCTTCGGCGCGAAGGCCGGCGGCGTATCCCGCCAGACGCCGCCGATGCGCACGTAGGAGGTGGTCATGCGGGCGCCGCAGATCATCTCGAAGATGTCCAGGATCATCTCCCGCTCGCGCAGCGCGTACATCAGCAGGCTCATGCCGGTGCCGCTGGTGTCCAGGATATGGGTGGCCAGCCAGACCAGGTGCGCGGCGATGCGCTGCAGCTCGGCAACGACAACGCGGATGGCCTGGGCCCGCAGCGGTATCTCCACGTCCAGCAGCTTCTCCACCGCCAGGCAGTAGCCCAGGTTGTTGCACATGGCCGAAGTGTAGTCCATGCGGTCGGTGTAGGGCACGAAATCTTTGTAACGCACGTGCTCGCCCTGCTTCTCGAAGCCGCTGTGCAGGTAGCCGGTGTCGGGATGGGCGCTGATCACCCGCTCGCCGTCCAGCTCGACGGCGATGCGCAGAACGCCGTGGGTGGCCGGGTGATGCGGCCCCATGTTGAGCATCAGGTGCTGTTTGGTATCGACCCCTTTGGGCAGCGGCGCCTGCACAGGCGCCGGATCCATGATCTGCCGGCCCAGCGTGGCGAAATCGGGGTCGTTCCAGGTCATGCTGAAGGGCACTTCCTCGCCACCCAGCGGCTGGTCCTTGCGCAGCGGATGCCCCACCCAATCCCACGGCATCATGATGCGCTTCAGATCGGGATGGCCCTCATAGTGGACGCCGACCAAATCGAAAGCCTCGCGCTCCAGGCAGAAGGCCGCCTTCCACAGCGGGTAGAGGCTGGGCACGGCCGGCTTCTCATCGGGGCCGCTGGCCGGCACGGTCAGGCGAATGCGCCGGCGATGGGGGATCGAAAAGAGGTGATAGATGCTGGCAAAGCGCGGCTGGCTGCCGGGCCTGGTGCGCTGGCGCGCGGGCAGCTCGCTGCGGTCGATGGCTGTCAGGTCAGCCAGATGGATGAACTCCAGCCCCGGCTCGTCGCGCAGGAAGCGCGCCACCGCCAGGAGATCGCTGGCCCGCACGGTGAAATCAACCTCGCCGTGGGCCCGCTCCACATCCACCACCGCGGCCGGAAAGCGCTCGTTCAGCCGCGCTTCCACGTCGCGAAACTCAGTTGTATCCAGGGGCTCTGCCACCGCCGCCGGTGCGCCGTTGGTCATAGGGGGTTCTCCTACCGCATAGCCCGGCTCTGCGCAGCCTTCATAAACTCAATATCGTACTGGCTGAACTTCTCGCCCTTGATCTTCTTCTGCAAGAGCAACAGCCCCTGCAGCAGCGCCTCGGGCCGCGGCGGGCAGCCGGGCACGTAGACGTCCACCGGGATGATCTTGTCCACGCCCTGCACGATGGCGTAGTTGTTGAACGGGCCGCCGGCGCTGGCGCAGATGCCCATCGCGATCACCCACTTGGGCTCCGGCATCTGCTCGTAGAGACGCTTGATCACCGGCGCCATCTTGTTGCTGACCCGGCCCGAGACGATCATCAGGTCGGCCTGGCGCGGCGAGGCGCGGAACAGCTCCGAGCCGAAGCGGGCGATGTCATGCCGGCCCGCGCCGGTGGCGATCATCTCGATCGCGCAGCAGGCCAGACCAAACAGCAACGGCCAGACTGAATTGGCCCGGCTCCAGTTGACCATACTCTCCAGCGTCGTTACCACTACACCATCATCGCCGAGTTTGTTCTCTAAGCCCATACAATGTTCCTCACAAGGGTAGATTGGTGATTGGTAGATTGGTCAGCCGATGCGCGCTGCGTACTGCTTCACCAATTTACCAAAATACCAATCTACCATTCCAACGCGCCCTTGCGCCACACGTAGACGAAGCCGATCAGCAGAATCGCCAGAAAAACCGCCATCTGGATCAAGCCAAAGAGCTTGAGCTGGCGCAGGATAACCGCCCAGGGATAAAGGAAGATGACCTCGATATCGAAGAGGATGAAGAGCACCGCAACGACGTAGTACTGCACCGGGAAGCGGCGGCGCGCGCCGCCGTAGGGCAGCATCCCCGACTCATAAGGCTCCAGACGGACTTTGGTGGTGCGCTTGGGACCGAACAGGGCGGGCACCGCCAGGGCGATAACCGCAAACACAGCCGCAATGACGATCAGGATCAGGATCGGCAGGTATTCACTCGGCACTGGTGGCTCCGTTGGCAGGGGGTTCGACGAGCGGACGGCTAGTGCGTGCAACCGCTTTCGACAATTAGGGGCTGGCGCCGGCATGCTGCGCCAGGAGTTTGCACGGTTGCGAATTCTATCACACGGATACTCAAATGTCAAGACAATTCTTCTTCGCACTCGCTTCGATGACAAATCCGTCATGCCGCGTAGCGCCGTTGTTCATGTGGAATTCATGCTTGTCGGGTATACTTGTCGGAGAGGCGCACACGGATCACACGGATTTCACGGATCGGAACTCCGCGCCTCAGATCGCGGAAGTTGCTGCCTTCAAGGAAAACCTAAGCTTACAACCAGAAGCGTGCCCTTCGAGTGCTGCAAACGGCTCTCCCGGTCAAGGTCTTTTTTGCCGCCACAAGGTCGAAGACGATGAAAACCCGAATTCTCGCCCCAATTCTGCTCCTCGCGCTGTTGGCTGCGGGCGGCGCACGTGTCATGGCCATGACGCCGGAGCCACCTCCTGCGGCCCAGCGCGAAACCAATCCGGCTGGCCCGGCCGAAGAAACAGACTCGCCGGGCGAGCTCCAATCCTGCCCCACCTGGCAAGCCCCGCCGGCCGCGTCGTACCAGTCCTTCCCCGCCGCCGGCCTCTACACCTTCTTCGACTGGCCGCACCTTGACCCGGATCTGTATTCCTGGCTGACCGGCGGCCACCTGGTCTTCACCTGGCGCACGGTGGAGCGGGACGGGCCCGGCCAGTTCCGCTGGGACGCGATCGACCAGTGGATCGCGGCCGAGGCCAGCCTGGGCAAGCCGGTGGGGCTGGCTTTCAACACCTACGAAGGCGCTTGCTGCGGCGGCAACCAGGTCCCGATCTGGTTCAACGAAGCCCACGGCGCCTGGCCGGCCGGCGACGGCTACGTCACCTGCCGCTGGACCGACCCCAACGGCGGCGCCCAGCAGGAAGACATCCCCATGTACTGGACACCGGCCTACCTCGACGCTTTCGAGCGCTTCGTGCAAGCCGCAGCCGAGCGCTACCGCGACGACCCGCGCGTGGCCTTCGTCGAGGTCAGCAGCGGCATCTACGGTGAGACCATGCCGGCCGAGGCCGCCACGCTGGCCGACAACTGCCTGCGCACGGCCGGGCTGACCGAAGACCTGTGGATCGAGACCGTCAACCGCATCAGCGACATCTATCAGCGCCACTGGCACGACACTCCGCTGCTGGTGCAGTACGCACCCTGGTATTTTGCCCGCCGCGAGCGGCGCGAGGTCAGCGACTACGCCGGCAGCATCGGCGTTGGGCTGAAGCACAACCGGCTGATCCCTGACCACGACGACCAGGTGATCCGCTCCGACACCGCCACGATCCACCCTGACGTCTGCCGCACCGGCCAGTACGACCCCATGTTGCAGTTCGCCGGGCAGGTCCCGCTGGCCTGGGAGGGTACGGCCTCCAGCTACCCCACCACGGCCGACCTGCTCTGGTCGCTGCTCAACGGACTGAACAAGCACCCGGCCTACCTGCTGCTGGGCCGCCAGCCGTTGACCACCACAGATCCTATGGGCCAATGGGCGCTGCGGCTGGCCGACCGCTATGCCGGCGTCAGCATCGATACGACGCCCGGCGTCTGGGTCGCGCTGCGGGAGACGCAGTCCACATGGTATCCGCAGCGGGGCAACTTCGACTTCTGGCTGCGCCAGGTGGACAGCGCGCCCGGCGGCCGCACGGCGCCGCAGTGGAACGTCACCAGCCAGCCTTGGGGCCGCTTCACCCGCCGCAGCGACGCGGCCAGCGGCAACCCCGACATGGTCTTCGCCGTCGACGACGCCTACCTGTTCGACAACGCCACGCGGCCGGTCACTGTCACCGTGATCTACCTGGACGCGGGCCGCGACACGTGGGAGCTGCAATACGACGCCGTGAACGACAACGCCAAATCGGCCGGCGTCGTCACGAAGACCAACAGCAACCAATGGCGCGAGGCTGTCTTCACCCTGCCTGATGCGCAGTTCAGCAACCAGCTCAACGGCTACGACTTCCGCATCCGCAGCCGGGGCGACGGCGACGAGTTCATCAGTTTCGTAGAGGTGGTGAAGGGTGAGGTGCAGGTGGCAGGTGGCAGGTTGCAGGTGGCAGGTGGCAGGTTGCAGGTGGCAGGTGGCGCATTGCAGGGGCAGAGCACTGATCCGGCGGTAGCTCACCAATCACCCAATCACCCAATCACCCAATCTTCCGTTCCCCCCAACGACGACTTCGCCAATGCCACGGCCATCACGCTGCCCTACGAGGGTAGTTTGGATGTGTCCGGCGCGACGGTGGCGGCCGATGACCCGCCGATGGGCTGTGGCGATGGGCAGAATCAGCGCACGGTGTGGTACCGCTTCACTGCGCCGGGCGACGGCTTCATCACGCTCAACACGGCCGGCAGCGACTACGACACGGTGTTGTCGGTGTGGCAGGGGCCGCGCGGCAGTCTCGTCAGCCGCGGCTGCAACGACGACGGCGGTTGGTGGAGCGGCACGTCCAACCTCAACGTGGGCGTCGCCGGCGGGCAGGTCTATCACGTCCAGGTGGCCAGCCGCGGCCCAACGGCGGGCGCGGCATTGGCCCTGCGCGCCAGCTTCAGCGCCTGCACCTACCAGGCTGACCTGGCCGCGGTGCAGGGGATTCTCAACGCCTACGGCCTGCCCTTCTACGACTCGATGATCGACGTGGTCAACACGCCCAACGGCGCGCGCTGCGCCATCAACGGGTTGTCCCTGACCGGCTGGCCCTTGCCTCAGCCGCTGCCCGCGACCATCGGCAACCTGCACAACCTACAAAAGCTGGACCTGAGCAGCACCGGACTGCCCGATCCGCTGCCGGCCAGCCTGAGCAGCCTGTCTCAGTTGCAGTGGCTGAACCTCAAGGAGAATCAACTGGCTGGCCCGCTGCCGGCCGCGTTGGCTACCCTGCGCAGCCTGCAAGCGCTGGAACTGGCCGACAACCGGCTCAGCGGCCCGCTGCCCGACTGGATCAGCGGCCTGGCGCGCTTGCAGCGCGTCTATCTGTCTGGCAATCGCTTCAGCGGGGCTGTACCGGCCTGGTTGGGCAATCTGAGCGCCCTGGAACAGCTTTGGCTGGGTTTCAACGACTTCAGCGGCGCCGTCCCGTCCAGCCTGGGCAGCCTCCATCGACTGCGCGAGCTGTCGCTGGCCGGCAACCGCCTGACCGGCAACGTACCGGCTGAGCTGATCAACCTGCGCCACTTGGCCTATCTGTACCTGGAGGGCAACGGGTTGAGCGGCGCACTGCCCGACTGGCTGGGCGGATTGCCGGCCTTGCGCGTGCTGTCGCTGGAGGACAACCAGTTCAGCGGCCCGCTCCCTGCCGCTCTGGGCCAGGCGGCGCAGTTAGCGTTGCTGCGGCTGGACGGCAACCAGCTCAGCGGCTCGCTGCCGGCCACCCTGGGCGACCTGGCCAACCTGCGCGGCCTCGCGCTGCGCCGCAATCAGCTCAGCGGCGCCCTGCCGGCCAGCCTGGGTAGTTTGGGCCAATTGACTGGACTTTATGTCGAGCAAAACCAACTGAGCGGCCCCCTGCCCGCCAGCCTGGGCAGCCTCGGCCAATTGCGCCGGCTGCACCTGGCCGGCAACCCGCTCAGCGGCCCCCTGCCGGCCAGCCTCGCCAGCCTGGGCCAGCTATGGAGCGCCGACCTGCGCGACACCGCCCTGTGTGAGCCGCAGGACCCCGCCTTCCAGGCCTGGCGCGCGGGCGTGCGCTACTGGCAAGGCTCGGGGCTGACCTGCGGCGCCGGCGTAACTCCGACAGCGACTCCTACCCGCACGCCTACGGCCACCGCGAGCGCCACGGCGACTGCAACCCGTACAGCCACTGCCACGGCCACGCCGACCCAAACAGCGACAGCAACGGCCACGCCAACGATGACCGCAACTGCCAGCGCGACGCCAACGCCGCCCACTGCCACGCCCACCGTGACCCGAACGGCAACGCCGACGCCCACTGCAACGCCCGTGATTAACATGCGCTTCCTGCCGCTCATCCTGCGCCGCTAACGAATCGTAGCGCAATCCGCCGGATTGCCTCCCAACAATCCAGCGAATTGCGCGACAGCGTATTGATGAAGAAACTGTCATGTGAAAACGTGTGTTTTTTCACCTGATTGTAATCTTGACGGTGTATGATAACCTTGAGTTGTGAAGAAAGTGTTTAGCAGCGTGTACAACACCTTCCTCGCGTAGGTCGTCACGACGGCCGGCAGACCGGTGCGCTCAGCCCACCCCTCTACTTGCCGCGCGGGAGCTTACGGGGACGGATCAGGGTTCAGGGAGTGGTGTCGATGACGGAGTGGCGTAATGGTTTCCAGCGAACGACCGCGAGTTCTCAGCCCACTGCTCGCGGTGCGGCGTCCATAGACCCGGTCCTGGCGTGATC
>JBAQCH010000202.1:0-11653 GCA_049294015.1 Anaerolineae bacterium | reverse complement strand
GCGCGCGGCTACGTCCGGCCGGCTCGGCCCGGCTTTCCTGGCCATCCCCGACGAGCTGCTGGCGCAAAAGATCGACGCGGCCAGGCTGCGCCTGACCCCGGCGGCCAACAACCGCGTGCTCAACCTGGGTGCCGGCGACCCGGCGCTGATCCGCCAGGCGGCCGAGCTGCTGGCCGCGTCCCAGCGGCCCTTCATCTACGCGGGCAAGGGCGTGCTGTGGGCCGGCGGCTCGGCCGAGCTGGTCGCGCTGGGCGATCACCTGGCCGCGGGCATGGGCAGCAGCCTGGGCGCGCGCGGTGTGGTGCCGGAAGACCATCCCCATTACTTCCACATCTTCGACATGCAGGCCAGCATGATGGCCCGCAACGCGGCCGACGTGGTGTTGGTGGTGGGCGCGCGGCTGGGCGAGTACGACGGCTGGGGCATGCCGCCGGCCTGGGGCGACCCCGCGCTGCAGCGGACGATCCAGATCGACGTGGACCCGCTCTCCATCGGCCTCAACCGGCCGGTGGACGTGGCCATCGTGGCCGACGCGCGGGCCGCACTGGCCGCCCTGCTGGTGGCCGTGCAGGAGATGACGCCGGCACGCGAGACGATGCCCAATCTGGACCCCTACCGCGAACTGTCAGCCGCCACGCTGCAAGGCGGCATGCAGTATATCCAGGCCAGCAGCGGCCGCGGCGTCAACCCCGGCCAGATGGTGATGCTGGTCAACCAATTCTTCAGCCAGGACGCGGTGACGGTGCTGGACGGCGGCAACACGGTGCTGTGGGGCGTGGCCTTCAACCCCATCCTGCAGCCCGACAGCTTCCTCTACTCGGTGCAGATGGGCTACCTGGGCACGGGGCTGCCCATGGCCATCGGCGCCAAGCTGGCCGCGCCACAGCGGTCGGTGGTCTGCATCACCGGCGACGGCGCGCTGGGCTTCCACGTCATGGAGCTGGAGACCGCGCTGCGGGCCGGCGCGCCGGTGGTCGTGGTGGTGGCCGTGGACGACGCCTGGGGCATGGAGAAGACGGCCTACAACGTCGCCGGCTTCGGCCCGGAGCACCACGGCGCGATCGAGTTCGCCCCCGGCGTGCGCTACGATCTGATGGCCCAGGCACTGGGCTGCTTTGGCGTCAAAGTCGATTCCATCGACGAGCTGGCCCCCGCGTTGCAGGCCGCCGTCCAGTCCGGCAAGCCGGCCGTGGTTCACGTGACGGTGGACGCGGCCGTCAACGCCGATCCGATTGGCTTCAAGGAGTTTCGCTACGCGCGGACGCTGTAAGTTGGGTTGCGCGGTATGATCGGAATACCACAACGGATGAAGAACAGCGAATAGCGTTGGACTCGGCAACTGTGCCGGTCTCTAGGTCGCCGCACCGGCCGCGCCTCCCTTCCTTGCTTTTTGCTGTTCTCCATCCGCTGCTCTCCATCCGCTGTTCTCCATCCGCTGTGGTATTTCAGGTTCCCGGAATCTTCATGATACCGGGAGCCTTTCTGACCCGTCAAGACTTCCCGAACGAATCGGGACACCTGACTCATGACAGGGGGACGCACTTGGGGGTAGGATAGGGGCGTAGTTCGATCGATCCATTTCCGTTCTGTTCGAGGAGGCAACTATCATGAAGTAGTTGCTTGTGATTGGCGTGTCGGCGCTGCTGCTGGCGGCGCTGGTGGTTTCTGTCGCGGCCGCGCGCGGCAACGACAATGATCGTATCAGCCATTTGGGGGATGAGCCGGGTGCCGCATCCCCCAAACGAGCGACCGCACAGTCGCTCGTTTTACGTTCGGAGAATGACCCGCTTTGGCGATGACAAGCAGGGGCGCGGCAGGTACAATAGATGCTGACTGTGGGCGCATCAGCGTACAGCTTAACTTCGATGCCAATTTTCGTGAGATTTCTGCTGTGACCAACCCACCCACCCCATCCGGCCCACCACAAACAGCGCTGATCGTCTCAGCCCATCCGCTGTTTCGCGAGGGAATCGCCCGGCTGCTGGGCGATCAGGCGCGCGTGATCGGCGCGGTGGCCAGTTGGCAGGAGGTGCAGGGACTGGGCTTGAGCCAGGCGCCGGATGTGATCATTGTCGACCACGGCAGCAGCGATTTGCAGGAGAAAGACCTGACCCCGCTGCTCTGGCCCGACGCCGACGACCTGCGCGTGATCTACGTCACCCTGTCAGGCGACAAGATGACCGTCCATGAGCGGCATCAGGTGGCCGGCGCCGACGAGGCTGACCTGCTGCGGGCCCTCAAGGGCGAACGACCTGGCGCTTCAGTCCGTGTCCCAGAGGCAACGGCAGCGCCCCAAACTGGCTACACCGTACAATCATCCCAAGGGAGAATGGAGCGAATGGACAAAGGAACCGACAAACCTAAGTACACCCGGCACTTCATCAACGTGACCGTGTTGGTGGCTGTAGTCGCCATCCTTGCGGTCATCGGCCTGTTGGCGGTGCCCAAGTTCCCCAAGGCTAGCACCCAGGCGCTGGTGGTCGACTGGCTGATGAACCTGCATTACGGGGTCATCGGCATTCTGTTTGCCCTGGTCATGGGCGTCATGCTCTACAGCTTGTACGTCTTTCGCCGCAAGCCGGGCGAAGAAGGCGACGGCGACCACTTCGAGGGCAATACCAAGCTGGAGATCACCTGGACCGTGGTGCCGCTCCTGACAGTGCTGATCTTCGGCGTGATCGGCGCGTATACGTTGCAGGAGGTCACGGCGGCGCAGGAAGACGAGATGGTTGTCAACGTCACCGCCTTTAGCTTCGGCTGGCAGTTCGACTACCCCGATCTGGGCGTGGAGAAATCGACCACGCTGAACCTGCCTGTCAACCAGCCGGTGCTGTTCAAGCTGCGCTCGCTGGACCAGGACGTGATCCACGACTTCTATGTGGCCGAGTTCCGGGTCAAGCAGGATCTGGTGCCGGGCGTGCCCACTCAACTGCGCGTCACCCCCAACGTCGAAGGGCGCTACAAGCTGCGCTGCAACGAGCTGTGCGGCACCGGCCACACCAACATGCTGGCGGAGGTCAACGTCCTGAATGAGAGCGACTTTGTCGCCTGGGTGGCCGAGCAGAAGGCCGCCGTCTCGCCAGAGCAATTGGCTGAGCTGGGCGCCCAACTGTACACCAGCCAGGGCTGCATTGCCTGCCACAATGTCAGCGGCGACCCGGGCGGCGTCGGCCCATCCTGGAAGGGGCTCTTCGGCTCGACCCAGCAGTTCACGGATGGCAGCTCAGCCGTGGCTGACGAGGCGTATTTGCGCAACTCGATCCTCAACCCGATGAGTGAGATCGTGGCTGGCTATGCGCCGGTGATGCCGCAAAACTACGCGGACGTGCTGTCGGACCAGCAACTCAACGCGATCATCGAGTACATCAAAACGCTGCAATAGGTTCAGTGGACGCAGATCAACACAGATGAACACAGATCTGATTCTGATTCTGATCTGATCAGCGTTCATCTGTGTCGATCAGTGTCCCCATCAGTCTGTGAACAAGGAGGATACTCCATGCGAGTACTCAAACTAGGGCTTGTCCAGGGCGTCTTTGGCGGCATTTTGGGCTGGCTGTTTGGCTTCGCCCTGGTGATCGGCACACGCCTGCTGCTGGGTTTGTCGGCGGCCTGGAAGCCTGGCGCGGCCGGACTGGCTGCCTACGAGCCGGCCGTGGTCGTTGCTGGCATCTTCTTCGCCATCGGCTTCATGCTGGGTGTTGGCGCCGCCAGCGACTGGTTGAAGTGGGCGCGCGGTATCGAGACCCCCTTCCACCACGGCGCACGCATCCCCGGCACCCCGGAGTGGGCGCGCTACTTCAATGTGGACTACAGCCACAAGGTCATCGGCGTCCAGTACGCCATCACTGGCGTCCTGCTGCTGGGCGTGGGCGGCACGCTGGCCATGCTCTTCCGCCTGCAATTGGCGCAGCCGGAGCTGAACTTCCTGCCGCCTGACGTGTTCAATACCATGATCAGCGCCCATGGCATGATCATGATCGGCGCGATCCTGCTGGGTGTGGGCGGCATGTCCAACTACCTGGTGCCGTTGATGATCGGCGCCAACGACATGGCCTTCCCCCGGCTGAATGCCTTCGCCTTCTGGATCAACGTACCCGGCGCGCTGCTGCTCTGCACGGCCATGTTCATCGGCGGCTGGAACACCGGCTGGACCGGCTATCCGCCGCTCAGCTCGCAGGCGCCGCTGGGCGTCCAGTACTTCTTCCTGGGCGTCTTCTTCATTGGCTTGTCGTCGATCCTGGGCTCGCTGAACATCATCGTCACCACCGTGACCATGCGCTCGCCCGGCATGAGCTTGTTCCGCATGCCCATCTTCGTCTGGGCGGCCTTCGCCACGGCCATCATTCAGCTCACCGCCACCCAGTTGATCGGCCTGTCGTTCCTGATGGTGCTGGTGCAGCGCGTGCTGGGCATGGGCTTCTTCGATCCCGGCGGCCCCGTCTGGTACGAGGTGGACAAGTGGGTCGGCGGCGGCAACCCGATCCTCTTCCAGCACCTGTTCTGGTTCTACTCGCACCCGGCCGTCTACGTCTTCATCCTGCCTGGCCTGGGCATCATCAGCGAGCTGCTGCCGGTCTTCGCCCGCAAGCCGCTCTTCGGCTACAAGTGGATCGCGATGTCCAGCATGGCCATCGCCCTGGTCGGCTTCCTGGTCTGGGCGCACCACATGTTCGTCTCCGGCATGAGCAACTACCTGCGGGTGCCCTTCATGATGTCCACCTTGCTGGTGGCCGTGCCGACCGGCGTCAAGTTCTTTAGCTGGCTGGGCACGCTATGGGGCGGGCGAATCGAGTACAAGACACCCATGCTGTTCGCTTTAGGCGCGATCTCCGTCTTTCTGATCGGCGGGTTGACCGGGCCGCCCCTGGGCACCGTCGCTACCGACCTGAACCTGACCGACACCTACTACGTGGTCGGCCACTTCCATGCCACCATGTTCGGCGGTTTCGTCTTCCCGTTCTTTGCGGCGCTCTACTATTGGTACCCCAAGGCGACGGGACGGATGTACAGCGAAAGGTTGGGCAAGCTGCACTTCCTGCTGATGACGCCAGCCTTCTGGGTGATGAGTCTGGGCCAGATCCTGGTCGGCACCCATGGCATGCGCCGCCGCATCGCCACCTACGAGTTCGAGCTGGGTATCGGCACGGCGCAACTGATGGTGACCATCGCCGGCTTTGTGATCTTCATCTCGGTGCTGATCATGATCTACAATCTGGTGCTCAACGCCCGGCGCGCGCCAAAAGCGGTGGCCAACCCCTGGCGCTCGCGCGGCCTGGAGTGGCAGGTGCCATCACCCATGCCTGAGATGACCTATGCCACCACGCCGATCGTTGTGGGCGAGCCTTATGACTACGGCAAGCCCGGCTCTACCTACGTGCAGTTTACGCCTGCGCCGGCCCTGACCGGCGGCGACTGAGCCAAGAAAGCCGTCGCCAGTGGGTTGCGATAGGGCGCTGACGCCTATCCAACCCGCTGGCAAGGAGTTTTAACCCTATGGAAAACCTGTTTCTGGTCTTCATCGCCCTGCCTGTCATCGTCGGCGGCGCCGTTATGGTGGGCGCATGGCTGCTCACCCGCGTCATGCCCGGCGATGGCAAGGTAGACAGCGCCACGGTTGCGCAGGCCAAGGCGGCTGTGGCTGTGCGCGGCCCAGAGTATGCCCAACTGACGGCCAAACGTAAGGCCGGCTTCCGCACCGGCATCGTCGTGCTGGTTGGCCTGGCGGCCCTGACCATCGTCGAGTTCTTCCTGGCTGCGCTGGGATCGGTGGCGCTGATGTTTGTGATCATCATCCTGAAGGCGGCCCTGATCATGTACTTCTTTATGCACATCGTCAACGTCTGGCGAACTGAGGAGGCGCACTGATGACCGCTGTCGCTGAGTCCTATCAGGTTCAAACCCGCCGCAATCGGATGGGCTTTTGGCTGTTCTTCCTGTCGGAGACCTTCATCTTCGGCGGCCTGCTGGTGGCGCGCTTCTTCCTGTGGGGTAACACCCGCCCCTCCATGGAGGACACGGTCATCGGCCCCATCACCCTGCACTACCAGATCATCCCGCTGATCATCACGGCCGTGTTGCTGCTCAGCAGCTTCTTCATGAACCGCGCCGAGGTGGCCATCGCCCACGACGATCGCAAGACCTTCTCGCGCTCGATCCTGCTGACTGCGCTCCTGGGCATCGTCTTCTTCCTGGGCGTGCTGGTCTTCGAGTGGGGCTGGAAAATAGTCGACGGCCAGTTCGTGCTGGGCCGGCACATCAGCCCCACCGACGGCGTCTACGGCGCCGTGGTCTACGGCATGACCGGCATGCACGCGCTGCACGTGTTGAGCGGCGTGGTCATGTTGTTCCTGGTCTGGAACCTGGGCCGCAAGGGCCACTTCTCACCTGAGAAGCACTGGGGCGTCGAGGCCACCGCCATCTACTGGCACTATGTCGACCTGGTGTGGGTGTTCTTCTACCCGGCCATCTATCTGATCGGCGTGGGCGTGCATGCCGCGGCGCATTGAGGGTAGATTGGTAGACTGGTAGATTGGTAAACTGGTGATCAGTGGCCGGCGCTTGGTGTTGCTGGTCACCGATCACTCAACGAGATGAACCAATGACAAGGGCGCTGCTACTCTCCTGGGATGTGCGCATCGAGGTCCTGCTTCTGCTGGGACTGCTGGCCGTGCTTTACCTGCGCGGCTGGCTGCGCCTGCGCGCCCTGCCGCTGTCCCCTGCCCCTGAGTCATTGCGAGGCTCGGCGAAGCAATCCCCGACCCAGCACCGCCCACTGGCGGCCGGCTGGCGGCTGGCCACCTACTGGGCCGGCCTGCTGACCGTGGCCGTGTCGCTGATGTCGCCTATCGATGTGCTCAGCGGCCAGCTCTTTTCGATGCACATGACGCAGCACCTGCTGCTGACCATGGTCGCCGTGCCGCTGTTGCTGATCGGCAATCCCTTTCCAGTGCTGGTCTGGGGACTGCCGCGGCGGGCGCGGCGGCCCGTCAGCGCCGTGCTCAGCGAAGGATCACCTTGGCGCAGCGTGCTGGCCAAAGCGACTGGCCCCGGCATCGTTTGGTTGCTCTACGTCATCACCTTGATCGGCTGGCACGATCCGCTGCTCTACGGCCTGGCGCTGCGCAATCAGTTCGTCCACGACCTGCAGCACCTGTCGTTCTTCATCACCACGGCGCTGCTGTGGTGGCACATCCTGGGCGTCGCGCCACGGCTGCACCGCAGCCTGTCGACCGGCCAGCGCATTATCTATACCATTTCGGTGGTGCCGGTCAACGTGATCATCGGCGTCGTAATCGCTTTCGCCCCGTCGCCGATCTATGAGCACTACGTCAATATGCCGCGGCTGCTGGGCCTGTCAGTCATGGCCGACCAGATGATCGCCGGCATCCTGATGTGGATCCCAGGCAGCGAGATGTTCTTCTGGGCGGCGCTGATCGTGCTGACGCAGATCATCAACGCCGAAGCCAAGAAACCGGTGCAGCCTGACGCGCCGTGGCTGGTGGAAGAACACGCCGCGGCGGGCGCACGCTGATGAGTCGGGTATCGACCAAGAAGTTGGACTTTTTCCGAAAAGTCCAACTTCTCACAGCCTTCGTCGTGCTAGCTCTGGCTGCTCTGACTGGAGCAGCGCCAGCCCAGGCCCACGGCGGCGGCACGCCGCAGTTGGTGCAGGCGCCCTCAGGTCCATACGAGATCTATACATGGACCAACCCGGAGCCGCCGCGCAGCGGCCTGGTCCATGTGACCGTGGCGCTGGTGGATCCAGCCACACAGCAGCCGGTGCTCAACGCCGACGTGCAGATCGTGGCCACCCCGGACGGAGAAAGCCAGCCGGTGGCGGCGCCGGCTACCCATCAGAACGCGGTCATCAAGACCTACTACGAGGCCGATCTCGAGCTGCCGACCGCCGGCCCATGGCAGATCAGCGTCGTCCACAGCGATCGTGGCGGCAGCGGCAGCGCTGACTTCACGCTCAACGTGCAGCCTGCCGCCCGCAACTGGCGCCCCGTCGCCATCGGCGCTGTGTTGGCAGTGATCGCCGTCGCCGCCTGGTTCATCCTACGAAAACAATGATCAAAACGCTGTTCAGCCGTCGCTATATTCTGGTCACGTTGTTGGTCATCGCCGCCATGGCTGTCATGGCCCGGCTGGGCGTCTGGCAGTTGGAACGGCGCGAGCAGCGCATCGCCCGCAACGCCGACCTGGTCGCCAAGCTGGCGGCCGCGCCGGTCTCGCTGAACGAGGCGGCGTTGGCGGCTGCCTGGCCGCTGCCCGACGATCGCAACGCCGTGCGCAACCTGCCCGCCGAGGCCGCCGGCGCCTACGACTTCACGCATCAGATGCTGCTGGTGCAGCAAAACTACAACGGCATGCCCGGCGCACACCTGGTGACGCCGCTGCTGTTGGACGGCGGCAACCAGGCCGTGCTTGTCGACCGCGGCTGGGTGCCGTTTGAGGATGTAGAGAGCGGCCGCTGGCAGCAGTATGACGACGCCAGTGGAGCTGTGACCGTCGCTGGCCGCGTGCAGCCTTCGCAGATTCTATTTGGCCGGGCGGCCGGGCAGGCCCCCTCCAGCGCTGAGGCGCAGCAAGCCAAGGCCGAGTGGTTCCGCATCGATATCGACGCCATGCAGGGACAATTGCCCTACAAACTGCTGCCGGTTTACCTGTTGGAAGCGCCCGGTGCGCAGGGTAACGCCGCCTTGCCCTATCGCATCGAACCAGAGCTTGATCTGTCCGAGGGGCCGCACCTGGGCTACGCCTTGCAATGGTTTGCCTTTGCCATCGTGGCCGGCGTGGTCTACATAGGCGTTGTGCGCTCCAGGCTGCGCAAGGAGCAGACGCCGGACGAACCCGATACCAGCGCCAACTACGCCGAGATGCTTCGGCAGACCTCGACATGACAGCGCCAGCTACCCGTGTCACCCTGAGGCTTGGCCAAGGGTCTCGACTCATCCTGTTTTGGCTGTTGGCGGCCACTGTATTGTTAACTGCGACTGGCTGTCAACGGGCCAGCCGGACCGCCTCGGTCGACCAGGCGCCCGATATCGCAGCGGCGCTAGCCTTCGATCCCGATCCGGCCACAGTCGGGCCGGCCAGCCTCACGCTGACCTTGCAGGACGTCAACGGCGCGCCGGTGGCGGGTGCAACGGTCAGCCTGAAGGGCGACATGAGCCACGCCGGCATGCAGCCGGTGTTGGCCGACGCAGCAGAGACCGCCGGCGGCGTCTACCGGGCGCAGTGGGTCTGGACCATGGCCGGCGACTGGGCCGTGACGGCGACGGCGACGCTGCCCGACGGGCGCACCATGCTGCGACGTTTCGATCTGGCAGTAAGTAGGCCCTGAGACGCGCTGACGTGCGCGCTACGGACGGCATCACCAGCAACATGGCTCTTTACCAACCACAAACATCCTTCGACCTGCTGCGCGTGCCCGGGCTGGGCCGGCTGCTGCGTTGGCGCTGGGGTCGGCTGGTCTTGCAGCTTGCCCTGCTGGTGTTGGCGCTGCTGGTGGTCTACGACGGCCTGACCGGGCCGCAGGTAGCGCCGCAGAACATCGCCACGGTCTCGGTCTGGGTCCACTACCGCGGTCTGGTGATGCTGGCGCTGCTGCTGGCCGGCAACCTGTTCTGCATGGGCTGTCCCTTCACCCTGCCGCGCACGCTGGCCCGCCGCGTCAGCAGCCGCGGCCGGCGTTGGCCCAGGGCGCTGCGCAACAAGTGGCTGGCCGTGGCAGCTTTCATCAGCTTCCTTTGGCTCTACGAGGCCTTCGACCTGTGGGCCAGCCCCTGGTTGACGGCCTGGCTGGTCATCGGCTACTTCGCGGCGTCCTTCGTGCTGGAGGCCCTGTTCGCCGAGTCGCCCTTCTGCAAGTACGTCTGCCCGCTGGGCACATTCAACTTTGTGGCCTCGACCGTCTCGCCCTTGCAGATCACGGCCCGCAGCGTGGAGGTGTGCCGCTCCTGCGTGGGCAAGGAATGCGTCAACGGCTCGGCCCAGACGCTGGGCTGCGGCACGGAGTTGTTCGTGCCGCAGGTAAAAAGCAACCTGGACTGCACCTTCTGTCTGGACTGCGCCCGAGCCTGTCCGCACGACAACGTGGCCTTGGCCGCCCGCAAGCCGCTGAGCGAGTTCATTCCGCTCCACCTGCGGTCTTCGGCGGCAGGCGCGGCGGCACGACCGGCGGCCAGCGCCTGGCCGCAGCGCTGGGACGTGGCCTTCCTGGCCCTGGTTTTCGCCTTTGCCGGCCTGGCCAACGCCTTCGGCATGACCCCGCCGGTCTACGCGCTGGCGGCGGCGCTCAGCCGGGCGCTGGGCACGAAGAGTGAGCCGTTGATTTTGGCCCTGATTTTCGGCCTGCTGATGGTGCTGCTGCCGGCCACACTGGGATTGGGCGCTGCCTGGCTCAGCCGGCGGCTGGGCGCCGGACAGTTTGGCCGAGCCAACCGGGGCAGCCTGCGGGTGGTATTCGCCCGCTACGCGCCGACGGTCGCCCCGCTGGCCTTCGCCATCTGGTTCGCCCACTACTGGTTCCATTTTGCCAGCGGCGCTCTGGCCATCGTGCCGGTGGTGCAGAGTTTCCTGATCGACCTCGGCGTGACCCTGCCTGGCGTTGGTTTCGGTACGTTCCTACTCAACCAACCAGACTGGTCGCTGGGGCCGATCATGTCGGACGATGCCGTGTTCCTGCTGGTGCTCGCTGCGCTGGCCATCGGCTACCTGGCCAGCCTCTACGGGCTGAGCCGAACGGCGACGGCTGAACGCGATCCCCAGGTTGCCCGCCGGGCCATGCTGCCCTGGCTGGCGCTCTGGACGGCGCTGGCGCTGGCGGCTCTGCTCATCTTCTCACTGCCGATGGAGATGCGAGGGATGATTGGGTGAATTGGTAGATTGATGAATTGGTAGATTGGTAAGTTGGTGAGCGCTCGGGCCGGTCTCTGACCGTGCTCGTCGACTACGGGCACGGTCAGAGACCGGCCCGACCAGATCGATGGACTGCTTCAAGGAGCTTTCATGACCACAATCAACAAGACGAAACGCTATGCCGGACCTGACGTGGCGGTGGCTGACGCCGTGGCGGGCGCCATCCCGGCGACCAAGCCGTCCTTTTTTAGCACCCTGATGGTGCTGTTCAAGGCGCGCGTCGTCAGCCTGCTGCTCTTCTCGGCCGTGGGCGGCGCGTTCATGGGCGCGGGCGGCTGGCCTGGCCTGGGCGTGTTGGGATTGACGCTGGTGACCGGTTGGCTGGCCGCGTCGGGCGCATCAGCCTGGAACCAGTACATCGAGCGCCGCTCGGACGGGACCATGACCCGCACCTGCCACCGCCCGCTGGTCAACGGCGACATCGCCAACCCGCGCTGGGTGCCGTGGGTCGCGACCGGCATGATCGTCCTGTCGGTGTTGATCGCGCTGCCCTTCAGCCTGGCGTTGGCCTTCTGGCTGGCCGCGGGCGCGTTCATCTACGTGGTCATCTACACCCTCTGGCTCAAGCCGCGCACCACGCTGAACATCGTCATCGGCGGCGCGGCCGGCGCGTTTCCGCCCATGATCGGTTGGGCCGCCGTCACCGGCTCGGTCGGCATCGAAAGCCTGCTGCTGTTTCTCATCATCTTCATGTGGACGCCGCCGCACTTCTGGGCGCTCGCGCTGT
>JBAQCH010000201.1:0-9019 GCA_049294015.1 Anaerolineae bacterium | reverse complement strand
TGCTCTGTCACTTCCTGTTTGGATCAATGCATTCGTTGTCATCATCGCACACAAATGTTAAGATCGCGTTAGACGAACGCTAGAATTGCGTTTGCGTTTACCTTCCACGGATTATTGAGAAGATACCAGATCAGACGACAAAAACCTGTCCTTCTTCCCCTCTGATCACCGTTAATCAGCGCAAATCAGCGTCCCACAGATCACTTCCGACAGCAGTGCCAAGATAGTCGGCAGAATCATCTACTGGTTAACGGTGATGTTGCCCCCGACGCGGCCGGTGATCACGACGTTGCGGTCGCCCTGGACGTTGACGCGCGTGCCCGCTGCTTGCTCCGGCTCCTGCCAGATCTTTCCCTCCGGCGTGCGCATGAACAGCGCGGGGATCCACCACTCGCCAGTCCCCGCCGCCAGGATCGCCTTGCGTGCGGCCGTCACTGCCGGATCCACGCCCTGCCCGACCGCGATGGCGTCGTAGAACACGCCGGCGAAGGCGTCGGCCGTCGCGTCGGACAGATCGGCCTGCATGGCTACCACAGCGGGGACATCGGCCCGCAGCAGCGCGCCGGCCACCGACGCAGCTTCCCCACCGCCAGCGCCCGCGCGGCAGGCGTTGAGCACCGCCAGGCGCACCCCCTCGCCGGCCAGCAGTTGGCCCAGGGTCTCGGCCTCCACCAGCAGCTTCTGGCCGCGCGCGCCGGTGAAGATGATCCCCTCGGCTGTGCCATGGCCGGCGAAATGCCACAGGTCGACCCCGCGGCGCAGGGCAGCTAGCAGGTCAGCCAGGGTTGCGCCCTGCGCGATCGCCTGAGCCTCAATGCGCCCTGCTGCGATCAGCGGTGCCAGCGCTCGCTCCATGCCGGCCCACTCGGCCGCCGTGTCGAGGCGCGGCATCGTTGCTGGCGACGCGCCGGTGAACAGCAAGCGCAAGGGTCGATCCTGGGGCCAGGGCAGCGCGGGGAGGGGGAGGCGCGTGAAGCGCGTGACCGGCGTGCGGCCGTCCAGCGCCAGGAAGCGGCCCAGCGTCGCGTCGTAGAGCAGCTCCCAGGGCAGGCTGGCCAGCTCAGGCGAGTCGATGACCAGGCGCAGGCGCAGCGTGTCGCTCTGGGCCACGCTGGCGCGCCACAGCTCGGCGATGGCCGGCGCGCCAAAGGCGCAGCGCCACAGGGCGCGGCCGGAGGCCTGGAGGTCGTCGCTCTCGGCAGCGGGTGTTGTGCAAGGGAGGGTGACTGGCGCGGGCATCTGGCCGGCCGGCGAGTCGAGCACTTGGGCGGTGACGGCGGCTGGCGCGCCGGTGAGGTGGAGGTCGAAGTTATGGGCGGGCATAGGACTGACAGTCCTGGTCACGAGATGGGGGTGCTGGTCGCGTTAAGGGTTGGTTGACGGGCGGGCCAGGACTGTCAGTCCTGAAAAATCGCGGCCGCCCCTTCGGGGCGGGACAGAGGGCGCTTGGCGCAGGCTGCAACGCTGGCGCACCTCATCTCGCACGCGCCGCGTACCCAGCGTTCCAGAGATTCAGAGTAGCAGAGGCCAGAGTAACCAGAGTGCAGCGTCATGAACTCAGGGAGACGCAACCACAACACGAAACCCGATGTACCTGTGACGAGCGCCGCCAGGGAGGTTGCCCCAGGTGCGGACGGCGCAGCGCACGGACCACGCATTGTCGGGGAAGGAACCGCCACGCACCACACGCGTTATGTCACCTTCAAGGGTGTCATCTGATGCGGTGCTGTAGTTATCACGCCATTTGGTCCGGCACCATTCCCACACGTTGCCGCTCATGTCCAGCGCGCCGCACTGGCTGGCGCCCTTGGGGAAGATGCCCACCGCCGTAGTCGTGCCGATCCCGGTCTGGTCATAGTTGGCGTGGTCGGGCGTGATCTGCTCGCCCCACGGATAGCGCCGGCCGTCCGTGTGCCGCGCGGCCCGCTCCCACTGCGCCTCGCTGGGCAGGCTGACCGGCTGTCCCAGCTTCTGGCCCAGCCAGTGGCAGAAGGCCACCGCCTCGTACCACGTCACCATCACCGCCGGATGGTTGGGCAGATCGTAGACGCCGCCGTACCTGTCAGGTTCAGATCGATTGCCTTTCCACTGCAGCCCTGCCTTGGTCCAGCAGGTGCGCCACTGCCTGGCCGTGTAGCCGCCATCTTGTACGAAGGCCTCGAATTGCTTGTTGGTGATCGGGTACTGGCTGATGGAAAAGGCCGGCAGCGTAACGCGCTGCTGAGGCATCTCGTCATTGTAAGCCTCACGATCGCTCTGTTTGGTGTTGCCCATGGTGAACTCACGGGCCAGCACCGGGTGCCAAACGATGTCCGGCACGCCGTCGGCGCGCAGTCCCACGCCAGGCCTTGGGTCGCCCAGGCGGGCCAGTGTCCGGCCTGCCTCCGCACGCAAGGAACCAGACACCGCTAGTGTCTTGTCCTCAAGGAGGGCTACCAACACCTTGGCTTGCTGTAAACGCTGTTCTGGATCTGGCTTCTCGATCTCCAAGACCGATGCGCCTGCCAGCTCCGCACCGGCTAACCTGGTCTCATCGCTGCCGCGCAGAGTAGATAGCCAGCGCAGATGCTCCACAGCAGGCGAGTTACTCACGAACAAATCGCCCGATTCCATGCTCAGGTAACCGTAGGTCAGCAACGCTACTTCGCGCCACCAACTCTCGGTCACGTGGGGTTGTAAGATAGGGCGTCCGTCTTCACGATATTTTGCCAGCAGGCGCGCGGCCAGAAACTCCTGGAAGGTCAGGTGGCTGAACTGGAAGAACTCGGCCCGTTCCTCGAACAGCCCGCCACGATGGCGACTGGCTATCAGGAAGGCGCGCACCTTGTCCTCCGCCAGGTTGATATTCTGCAGTACCTCCTTGACCTGTTCCTCGCGCAGGGCAGCGCCGGCTCGGCCGCCCTCGTGCATGCGCACCGCCAGATGGCAAAGCCAGTCGCGCTGAGCCTCCCACGGGCCGCCCCAATCGGTGACCTGACGGCGTCCTTCCTCGGGCGTATATTGCGCCTGCAAGATAGCCTTGACGCATGCTTCGTAGAGTGCGGCGCGCTCGCGCGGCAGCTCAGTGTCGCCCACCTGCACGCTGACGACCATAGTCACCATCAGCGGGGTGTTGATCAGCGGCGCCAGGTCCTTCTCGCGCCGTCGCTCGTTAACCTCGTCGATGGCCTGAACCAGTTTGCCCTGGTTGCCGGTCACATCGTCAGCGTAGAGACGGCTGCACCAGTTGCCCACCAGTTGTTCGATCTGGGCATGGGTCAGGTCTTGGACATCCAGGCGCGTGAAGTCGTCGCCAAAAACTGCCTCCTCCTGAAAACCCGCTTCGCGCGCCGTGACGATAACGTGATTGCCTGGATAGTCGGCGCGCACCAGGGTTTCGACTTGCTCCCGCACCTGGCCGCGCTGTTCCCGGCTGACGACCTCATCCAAGCCGTCGATCATCAAGAGGCAACCGCCCGCGCCCAGCAGTCGATGGAAGAACTCCTCGGAACCCTGCTTGCTGCCGCGCTGCAGTTGCCAGGCTATGAAGCCGGCCAGGGTACCGGTGGTGGGCGCGTCGAGCGCGCGACCTGGCGCGCTGTGACATTTTTCCAGGTAGTCGCGGTAATAGCGCAACGGCACCAACAGCGGGATCAGCGGCTTGCCAGCCGCCAGCCGATAGGGCAACGGTACATCTTGCTGGATAGCGCGCGCTAGAGTCACGGCCAGGTGATGCAGAATCGTGCTCTTGCCGCTGCCTGCGCCGCCGATGATCGCCAGGCGGTCGGAGACGGTCAGCAGGTCCTCAAGCGCAACTATCTCACCGGCACGCTCCTCCGCACGGGTCAACTGATAGTTGGCCAGAATGCGTTCCACGCCCACCTTGCCGCGCAGCGCTTCTGCCAGCTCGCTGCGGCTTGGCGGACGAAAGCGGCGCACGGTCAAAGGGATGAATACATCGGTCAGGAGCTCAATCTTAGGTTGTTTGGCAGTGCGCGGGTTTTCCAGGCCAAATGTCTGAACTTTGTCGTAGCTGCGACGCACCCAGCCCAGGTAGCTGTTGAGGATAGCCGTAGCCTGTTCCGGGCTCAATTCACCGCGCGCTTCCACCACCGTCTTGTAGACATCGCCGTAGTTGATCTCCACGTTACGTTCGAACGTACCCGACAGCACGGTCGGCTTCTTGCCTCCGACTTTCGTGACGGTGGTCGGGGCGGTACTAGCGGGCGGGTCCGCCGTTTTCTGCGGCCGCTCCAGCGCCTCTGCCACGCGCCGCAACAACCGCACCTGCTCCTGGGCGTGCTCTACAATCCCGCGCAGTAGCCCGATCTCGATCTGCCCCTGCAGCGCCGGCTGGCGGGCGGCGGCGTCGTAGAAACTGGCGACCAACTGCGCGACCACGTCCTGAAAGACCACATCGCCCAACAGGTCAGGGTCGTAGCCGGCGGCCTCGAACTCGGCAGCCAGGGTGTCGAGATCTATCTCGACGTTCGGCCGCGGGTCGATGACCTGCGACAGCTCACCAGCGACCGCGTCGCGGCCCGACCACTCGCCGAACAGGGCCAGGTAGTGGGCCTGGAGCGCCGGATCATCCGTCTGCTGGCGCACGGTGAGCAGCAATGCCTCGGCCATGGCCTCGTTGAGCGCGGTCTGCTGTGGCCCGGAGCGTAAGCGCTTTTGGACCTGGTAGCCGGCAGCCCCCAGCAGGCGGCTCACGACGTTGGCTGCCAACCCGCCGGCGAAGTCGCCGGCCGCGCCGAGAAGGATGGTGCGCAACGGCTCGGGAAGGGTGTTGATCCAGGATGGGTCCATGCAAGCCTCGCGTGGAGGGAAGGATGGCCCGCCCCAACCGGGGGTCAAGCCGGCAGGGGACGGGCCGTTGCTATTCGCCCGGCCCACCCTCACCCCAACCCTCTCCCAGAGGGAGAGGGGGCCTCAGAAGTTCCCTCTCCCTCTGGGAGAGGGTTGGGGTGAGGGCAAGCGCGGCCAGGACACGGACCGCGCCATCATTCATCGCCTCGGCCGGAAAGCTCGTCGCCGTCCGGCATTTCTGGCCTGCACCGCAGGGAGAATGACGTGAGACGCAACCACAACACGAAACCCGTAGTCCCTGTAACGATTGTTCGGGATGAGCCTGTTGCGGACGGCGCAGCGCACGTTCCCCGCATCGTTGCTGAAGGAACCGCCACGCACCACACGCATTATGTCACCTGTCGGGTCGTCATCAGGTGGGGTGCTGTAGTTATCGCGCCACTTGGTCTGGCACCATTCCCACACGTTGCCGCTCATGTCGGCGACGCCATAGGCGCTGTCGCCCGCGGGCGAATAGGCGTCCACCGGCGTCGTGCTGCCTTTTCCGCCTTCTTTACTGTTGCACTTGGCGGCGTCGAAGGCGTCGCCCCAGGGCCAGATGCGCTTCTGCCGGGCTTTCTCGTCCCAACTGGCCGCCTTTTCCCACTCGGCCTCGCTGGGCAGGCGAAACGGCCGCCCGCTGGCGCTGGCCAGCCAGCGGCAAAACGCCACGGCGTCTTGCCAACTGACGTTGACCACCGGGTGCAGCTCCTGGCCGCTGGGCGGCGCGCCCTGCGCCCAATGGCTCGGCGCCTGGTGCTTGGCGGCTTCGACGAACACGCCGTATTGGGCATTGGTGACCGGGACCTTGCCGATGTAGAACTCATCCAAGCGCACGGGGTGCTGCGGCTGTTCCTCGGCGTACGCACCCGTGTCTTTGGTAGGATCGCTCCCCATCAGGAACTGGCCAGCCGGCACACGCACCAACTCCATGCGCAGCGGCTCGCTGAGGGTGAGCAAATCGTTGTTGGCTGCCGCGCGCAAGGGGCCGGGCTGCGGCGCGCGCGCTGGTTGACCTGGCGGTGGCAGGACGGCCGGCGTCGAGCGCGCTAGCGCGGGCTGAGGCTTCACCAAACTGACAGCGTCGTCCAGCGCAAACAACAAGCCGTCCGGCGCGCGCATGGTCAGCACCGGGGTGCCCCACTCCACGGTATTGGCCACAGCCCAACTGACGGCTCTGCGCGCCTCGGCCACGGCCGCGTCCACCGGCCATCCCTCGGCCAGGGCTTCGTAGAAGGCGCGCGACAGCTCGATCGCGGCGCGATCGGTGATCTCATACTGCATGGCCAGCACGGCCGGTAGGCCGCGCTGCACCAGGATCGACGCCGTGCTGGAGAAGATATCGCGCTCGCTGCCCCGGGCGCCCTCGCAGGCGTTGAGAATGGCCAGGCGCAGCGAGCGGTGGTCGGCCAACATCCGCCCCAGCTCGCTGGCCCGAAAGCGCCGCGCCCGCCCCTGGTCGTCGCACAGCAGGATCAGGCCCTCGTCGGCGTTGGCGTCGAACTCGCCGTGGCCTACGAAGTGAAAGATGTTCCAAGGACCGCGCCGCATCGCGCGCTGCAGGTCGCGCCAGGTCTGCCCCGCCAGCCACTCCAGCTCGACCACGCCCTGCTCGATCAGGCCGGCCAGCGCCTGCTCGACGCGCTGCTGCTCGCGGTCGACATCCAGCCCCATGGCGTCGCTGGGGCTGGCGATCATCCCCAGGATGCGCAGCGGCGGCGTCAGCAACAGCGGCTGCGGCGGGTGGGGCAGCTCGATATAGCGCACCACAGGCGTATGTACCGACAGACAGACAAACTCAGCCCGGCGTCCATCGTACAGGAATTCCCAGGGCAGCGCCGCCAGATAGGGCGAGGCGATGCGCAGCTTCAGCCGCAGGCCCTGGCCAGCCTGATCCGCCTTCGACCGGCTGACGTCATAGAGGCTGCGCACCTCGCCGGCCAGCAGCGCGTCGAAGAGAGCTCGGCCAAAGTTCACCACGGTCTGCTCTTCCTGCGACAGCGCCCGTCGTCGCGTGCCGCCGGAGCGCAACAGCGCGATCTGCAGGTCCTTCAGCCGGCTCTCCAGTTGGATCTCGTCGAAGGGCAAGCGCATGGTCGCGCGTGCCTCCCCAGCCGGCGAGCGCAACACGGCCACCGGGTAGTCCCTGCCTTGGCCGACGCCGATTTCAAGCTCAAAGTCGAGGTAAGAGGGGTTCATGAGCTAGCTCAAGATGGAGGGATATGGAACCACTGACAGACTGCGCATAGGATAGCACATCTTGGGCTGCGATGCAATGACTTGGGTGTGTTCAAACTCGGTTGGCCGGCCCAGAAGTTCGACATCTCGGAGAAGTCGAACTTCTTCACTCCCGACTCAACTTGAACCCAAAAATCGGGCATGGGTAAGACCTTGCTGGCTGGAAATCTATCGGCTATAATGCAGCCACTCTGCACATTGGCCGATTGCTGCCGGCAGCAACCACCGTGTCCCTTCCAGTCTGGTCGTTGTGAGATAACGCTCCCATCCAGGGTTCCCCTATGACCAACCTCAACCACCTGCAAACCGTCCACCTGGACGCCAGCCACCACGCCGAGATCATCGACCTGTGGCAGCGGGCCGGGCTGCACATCCGGCCGGATGGACGCGACAGCCTCGCCGCCTTTACCGCCCAGATGGCCAGCGGCGTGCAGACGCCCATCGGCCTGCGCGACGGGGAGCGGCTGGTGGCCGTCGTGTTGGCCACGCACGACAGCCGCAAGGGCTGGATCAACCGCCTGGCCGTGGACCCGGACTACCGCCGCCAGGGCCTGGGGACGCGGCTGATCCGCCTGTGCGAGCAGCACTTCCGCAGCCTGGGCATCGACATCTGGGCCGCGCTGATCGAGGACTGGAACGAAGCCTCGCTGGGGCTATTCCGTCAAGCCGGCTACGACCTGGTCGACGACGTCACCTACGTCAGCCGGCGCAGTTGGGCAGAGGTTTGAACCATCGGAGTTTTGCCCGCAGCTTGACTTTTTCCCAATTCGGGAATACACTCCCATGAGAATCGTTGCCATCAAGACACTGCAGCAGTTCTGGTCGAAGCACCGTGATGCTGAACAGTCGCTCAAAGCGTGGTATGCAGAAGCTGCCGACGCGCAGTGGCGGACGCCGCAGGACATCCTGGCGCGCTTTGGCAGTGCAGACTTCCTGGCTGGCAACCGGGTTGTGTTCAACATCAAAGGCAATCAGTACCGGTTGGTGGTCAAGATCCATTACAACACAGGCATTGTCTACATCCGTTTCATCGGAACCCATGCAGAGTACGACAGAATCGACGCGGAGACGATCTGATGGAGCCTAAGATCCTAAAAACCGAAGCAGAGTACGAGGCTGCTCTGGCCCATGTGGCGGCGCTGATGGATGCCGAGCCAGGATCATTGCAGGAGCAGGAACTGGAGCTATTCGCGCTGCTGGTCGAACAATATGAACAAGAGCATTTCCCGATAGACCCGCCCGATCCCGTCGAGGCGATCCTGTTTCGCATGGAGCAGGAAGGACTGACCCGCAAGGACTTGTCCGCGTACATTGGCAGCCCTAGCAAGGTGTCAGAGGTTCTCAACCACAAACGTCCGCTGAGCCTGACCATGATCCGTGCCCTTCACAAGGGCCTGGGTATCCCTGCCGATATCCTGGTTCAGGAGTCGCAGGCGCCATCAGCCCGCCACTCGGCGCGCGCCGCCAGTTGATCCGGCTCACAAGACACGATGATCTCATTGGCACGAATCAAACGAGCACGCCATGATGTGCTGGCGCTGGGCATCATCGTAGCGGCGCTCTCGCTGCTGCACCTGCGCGGCATCCTGCCCGGCCAAACCTTCCTGCCCATCGACCTGGCCAACAACCTGTACCCCTGGCGCAGCGGCGACTTCCAGACGCTGCACAACGCGCTGGTCACGGACCCGCTGTTCGAGTTCTACCCCTACCTGGCCTTCGCCGTCGATACCGTCAAAACGACCGGCCAGTGGCCGTTGTGGACTCCCAACATCTTCCTGGGCCACCCGGCTCTGGCCGACCCCAACTTCCAGACCTTCTATCCGTTCTACCTGGCGCTGGGACTGGCCGTGGGCGCGGCGCGGGCGCTGGCGGTCGGCCCCTGGCTGCACGCGCTGCTGGCCGGCTTCCTGGTCTATGGCTGGATTCGCACGCTGGGCTACGGCCGGCGGGC
>JBAQCH010000200.1:0-15205 GCA_049294015.1 Anaerolineae bacterium | reverse complement strand
GGCCCAGCTGGTGCGGCCGACCGCTACGCCGCGGCCAGCCGGCTCTTCCGAGGGCGGCAACAATAGCTCCGGCCTGTTGATGGTGATCGGCGGCGGCAGCCTCTGTGGGGCTGTGCTGTTGGTGCTGGTAGTCTTTTTTGTCTGGCGGCGACGTTAAATCAGAAGTCAGAAGCGCCAGCCGCTGGTTACTGGCCAGCGGCTGGCTGACGATATAGTGAGATGGGATGATCTATGACGACCGATACCCAACGCCCGCGTTCGCGCAGGCTGATGGCCGTGCTGGCGCTGCTGCTCACGGCGGCGCTGCTGATGACAGCCTGCGGCCGCCAAGACGCGGGCAACGGCGCCGAGCCGGCGGGCGCAGCCCAGTCGCGCGCAACCACCCCTGCCGCCGCCGCCAAACCTACCGGCCCTGCCCAGCCGGTGGATGCAGTGAAGCTGCTGGTAGACCAGCCTGGCCTGTACCGCGTGACGGTCAGCGACCTGCGGGCGGCCGGCTTTGATCCTACGCGCAACGACCCCGCCCAACTTGCCCTGACCCTGGCCGGCCAGCCGGCGACGATGGCAACCGATGGCAGCGGCGACGATCTGCAAGTGATCTTCTACGGCGAGCCGCGTGCCAGCCGCTACAGCCAGCAGAATGTCTACCGGCTAAGTTGGGGCGAGCAGGCGCGGGACAGCGCAACGCACACGGTCGCGCCGGCGGCCGGCCCGCCGGCCACAACCTTCACAGTCCAGCAGCGGCTGGAGGAGTCGCTGCTCTACCTCTCGCAGCTTCCGGCCGGCAGCGACCACTGGCTGTGGCAGTCGCTCTTTGCGCCTGACACCTACACCACAACCTTCGACCTGCCCGGTTGGGTCGGCGGCGACGTCGACCTGACGGTGTCGCTGTGGGGCAACACCGAGGACATGACGGTCAACCCTGACCACCGGGCGCTGCTGGTAGTCAACGGCCAGCAGGTGGCCGAGAGCGCCTGGGACGGCAAGGGCGTGCGCGTGATCACGGCCACCCTGCCAGCCGACATCGTCCAGCCGACCGGCAACAGCCTGGCCCTGGTCGCGCCCGGCGACAGCGGCGCAACGGTGGATGTGATCTTCCTGGATCGCATCGACCTGGTCTACAGCCGCGCACTGGATGCGGCCGGCGGGCAGTTGCTGTTTACAGCCCAAGCCGGCGCGCCGCTGGCTGTGGCGGGGGTCGACGCGGCTCAGGCTCTGCTGTGGGACGTGACCGATCCCGTCGCAGCCAAGCCGGTGATTGGGGCTAAGGCTGGCCCGGCCGGGTTGGGCTTCCAGGATGGCCAGGCGGAGGGGCTGCGGCGCTATGCCATTGCCGACCGCTCAGCGTTGTTGGCGCCGCTGGCCATCCAGCCGGCCAACGGCGTCGATCTGCGCCAGAATGCCCAGGGCGCCGACTATATCGCCATCGCTCCGGCCGGCTTCATTGACGCCTTGCAGCCGCTGATCGACTTTCGGCGTGCGCAGGGCCTGCGGGTGGCCGTGGCGAGCATCGACGATGTGTACGACACCTTCAGCGGCGGCATGATCGATCCGGCCGCGATTCGCGACTACATGCTCTATGCGCGCGACAACTGGCCCGCTCCGGCCCCGCGCTTCCTGCTCTTGGCCGGCGACGCCAGCTATGACTACCAGGGCTTCCTGCCCGGCTCGACACCGAACTTCGTGCCAACCTACCTGCTACAGACCCACTTCGTCGGCGAAACGGCCAGCGACAACTGGTTCGTCAGCCTGGACGACGAGGACGACCGGCCTGATATGGCTGTGGGGCGCATCCCTGCCCAGACCGCTCAGCAGGTGGCCGACGTGGTGGCTAAGACCCTGGCCTACGAGCAAGACCCCAGCGCGGCCGAGTGGTCGGGCCGTGCGCTGTTTGTGGCGGACGACAAGCAGAACTCCTTCCAGGAGATCAGCGACGATCTGGCGGCCAATTACCTGCCCGCGTCCTACCAGGTGGAAAAAGTCTACCTGGGCCAGGCCGACGACCCCAACGCTGAGGTGATCCAGCAGCTTACCCAAGGCGTGGGCCTTGTGACCTATGTGGGCCACGGCAGCATGAACGTTTGGGCGCAGGAGAAGATTCTGCGCACCGAGGACGCAGAGGTTTTGAGCAACGACGCGCTGCCTTTCATGATGACCATGACCTGTTTGGTGGGCTACTTCCATCATCCGCAGGCCACCAGCATGGGCGAAGAGCTGCTGTTCAACCCTAAGGGCGGTGTGGTGGCAGCCCTGGCGCCGACCAGCGAATCGCTGGCCAGCGATCAAAGCGAACTGGCCAGCAACGTCTACACCCACCTGTTCGGCGACGCGCCGACGGTGGGTGAGGCGATCATGTTGGGCAAGCGCGATTTGAGCGCCGAGCGCGATCTGATGCAGGACCTGATCGAGACCTTTACCCTGCTGGGCGATCCGGCTCTGCGTTTACAGCGTCCGAACTGAGATCGGTGAGTGGATGTGCAACGGCGCTGCGGCTGTCCGTCGGTTGACGGGCGACCGCAGCGCCGTGTTTATTGCTCAGCCCGGCTAATGTCGCGTCAATGCTCATGTGAGGAGTAGGCGTCCCCAGACGCCGGGTTCGCATGTGGGCATGCGAACTCCTCAAATCATGATTGGCGCAACACTAGAAGTGCGCCAGACTGCCGTCGACCTTGGCCCGATGGACGGCGCGGCGGAAGATGTAGAGGCTGGCCGGCACCAACACGACCGAGAAGATCAGCAGGGCCACAATGTTGGGCAGCAACTCGGCAAACGACGCATTGGTCAGCAGCGCCCGGCGCATACCATCCAGCGAGTAGGTGATGGGCAGCAGCCAGGACAGCTTTTGCAGCCATTCGGGCATCAGGCTGACCGGATAGTAGACGCCGCCCAGCAGCAGCCCCAGGGAGTTGAACAGCCACGTTACCGGGTCGCCTCGCTTGAGCACCATGATGAAGCTGGCGGCGATGATGCCCACGGCCGTCATGGCGACGATGGTCAACAGCAGAATCACCAGCGCACCCGGTACGTTGCCATTGAGCTCGACGCCAAAGAGCAGCGCCCCCATCACCAGGTAGACCATGACCTGGAAGGTGACAAAGCCATAGTCGTAGATGCTGCTGGAGAGCACGACCGTGCTGAGGCGCGTCGGCGTCAGCAGCATGGCCTCCAGCGTGCCCGTGGTCTGCGCCTCGCGGATCGTGCCGGCGAAGCCCTGCAGGCCCACGCCGAAATAGCCCGAAAAGGCCAGCCCGATCAGCACGAAGGCAAAATAGTCGCCGCCATAGTTGGCCAGATAGGGCGCAGCCGATGGGCCGATCAACTTGCTGAGGAAATAGAACACCAGCATGTTGAAGAAGACGCCTGAAATCTGCAAGAGAAAGGCGAAGCGATAGCTCAGTTGAAGCCGCAGATCGCGGCGCAAAAAGGCAAGAGCGCGTACCATAGCTATTCTCGGCTGCCGGGCGTTGGAGCCAGCGCTTGATCTTGCACGACGCCAACGGCAGCGGCGCAGGCGCGAACTCAAGTGCCCGGCAGTGGGTTACGAAGTCTGGGTGAAGCGTTGAAAGACCTGCTCCAACGACGACTGCTCGCGCTGTACATCGCGCACCTGGCCGCCTGCTGCCACGATGCGCTTGAGCAGTTCAGCCAGCGCCGCCTCGCTGTCGACCGCCTCCAACTCCAGCGTCCAGCCGCCGGCCGGGCCGCTGGGCTGGGAGCGCACCACAGCCGGCAGGCCCGCCGCCAGGCTGTCCGGATCGGCGGCGAGTTGGGCGACGTGCAGCCGGTAGTTGACGGTTGGGCCGAGCCGGGCGCGCAGCTCGTCGGGCGTGCCCTCGGCCTGCAGGCGGCCGCCCTGCATGATGCCGATGCGTTGGCTCAACCGCTCGGCCTCGTCCAGGCGATGGGTCGTCAAGAGAATCGTGACGCCCTCGTCGCGCAGCAGGTCTTGCTCGATGAACTCGTGCAGCCGTAAGGTCGCGGTTGGATCCAGGCTGCGGGTCGGCTCGTCCAGAAAGAGCAGGCGCGGATGGTGCAGTAAGGCGCGGGCGATGCTCAACCGCTGTTTCTGCCCGCTGGAGTAGGTGCGGAACGGCCGATCGGCGTGGCTGGCCAGGTCTACTTGCTCCAACAATTCGGTGGCGCGGCGCGCCGCCTGGCGCTCGCTCAGCCCGCAGAGGACGCCGAAGAACTCCAGGTTGTGCCGACCGCTGAGCCGCCAATAGAAGCTGCGCTCGTCGCCCGTGGTCATCCCGATGACCTTGCGGATCTGGTCGCTGTTGCCCAAATCGATGCCAAAGATGCTGCCCGCGCCGCTGGTAGGCACGATCATCGTGCAGAGCAGGCGGATCAGCGTCGTCTTGCCGGCGCCGTTGGGCCCCAGCAGGCCGTAGAGCTCGCCTGGCCGCACGCATAGTGAGACGTTATCGACCGCCGTGACTGGGGCGTCAGGCTGGCGGCTGTTGCGGCGGCGCACCCCCTGGGTGAACAATGTGCGCAGCGGACGAGGCAAGACGAACTGCTTGCTGAGGTGCTCGGTCCAGATTGCCATCTCGCTCATGGCGCGATTATACCTGGTCGATCCTCAGAAGGCCAATCGTTGCCCGTAAGACAACTCGTTGACCGGAGATGATCTGACGCCTATAATCGGCTAGTACTGATTTCCTATTGACAAGCGCTCGATGGTGCGATTAGAATCTACAGAGTTTTGCCGCTGTTATAGTAAATGAACGGTCAGGCGGGCCAGGTCAGCCGGTATGGCTGAGCCCTTGCACGTTGCTGTTCGAAGGAAACCCACAATGAACTCCCGACGAAGAACGATTCTGCTGGCTGGCCTGGCGTTGGCGCTGCCGTTGATCCTGTTGACCGGATGGACGGTCGTTTCCGCCCGGCCATCGAGTGCATCAACGTCTCAGGCGCAGCCAACGGCTACGCCGGCCTCTGTGCTGCCTGCTCTGCCCGACAACGGCGCAGCGAGGCGGCACACACCCCCCTGGCCCGAGCCGGGCACCTACGTCTTTCTGGACTGGCGCCATACCAACCCCGTCCAATACCCCTACGTCACGGGCGGCCATCAGGTCTTTCAGTGGAACAAAATCGAAAACCTGACCCAGGGTGTCTACAACTGGCAGGTGGTAGATACCTGGCTGGCAGCCGAGGCGGCCCTGGGCAAGCCTACCGCCATCGCTTTCAACAGCTACGATGGCCTGTGCTGCGGCGGCGCCTGGCTGCCGCAGTGGTTCATGCAGCAGCGGCCAGACGGCTTCGTGACCTGCACGATCAACAACCAGAGCCACATTGTGCCCAAGTATTGGTCCAGCAGCTATTTGCAGGCCTGGTCGGATTTCGTCCACGCCGCGGCTGTGCGCTACGGCAATGACCCGCGCGTGGCTTGGATCGAGACCAGCGTGGGGATGTTTGGTGAGACCATTCCCGCAGACAACGAGTTGGATGGCTGCCTGGCCGCCAACGGATTGACCGCGGCTGGCTGGGTGCAGACCGTCAATGCCATCACCGATATCTATAACTCGGCCTGGCAAAACAAGCCGCTGATGATACAATACGCGCCTTTCTTCGTGCAGCGCTGGGAACGGCGCGAGTTCACCGACTACGCGGGCAGTGTGGGCCTTGGCTTCAAGCACAACCATCTGCTGATCGACCATGACGATCAGGTGATCAATAACCCCAACCATCTGGACTACCGTGCGGGCCAATACGATGCCATGTTCAGCTTTCCCAATACGGCCGGCCCGTTGGCCTGGGAGATCTATCGCGAGCAGACGGGGTTGTGGACCGAGTCGGACGTCTACTGGGGCCTGCTCAACGCGCTGGACAAGCACCCCGCCTACTTTATCGCCAAGTATGACCTGTTGACCGGGGCAACGCCGTTCGAGGCGCAGCTCTGGCATTACGCCAACCGCTACCTGGGACGCACTCTGGAGGATACACCCTCGGTCTGGACGGTGATGCGCGAGCCGTTGTCGACCTGGTATCCCCAGCGGGGCAACTTCACCTTCTGGCTGTATCATAACAACAGCGTGCCAGGGGGCGTCACCGTGCCGCTGTGGAACGTGACCAGCGACATGCGCGGGCGCTATGCCCGACGCACCAACGGCGTCGCCAACAATCCCTACATGTACTTCAACGTGGACGATGGCTACATGCTGGGCGGCAGCAACGCGGTCAGCATCACCGTGACCTACCTCGACCAGGGCACGGGCACGTGGCGGCTGGAATACGACGCGGTCGGCGACCCCTATGCGGTGGGTTTCACGGTGCAGAAGCAGAACAGCGGCCAGTGGCGCAGCGTGACGCAGGTGCTGAACAACGTCACCTTCAGCAACCGCCAGGCCGGCGGCAGCGACTTCCGCATCTACAACGGCGGCGACGACGACGACATTTTTCATTTGGTCGATCTGACGCGGCTCAACACCGTTCAGCAGATTAGCGTGACCTTGCAGCCGAACGGCGCCGGCTATGACGGCGTGGTTGACAGCTACCTCAGCAGTTGGAGCCCGGATGCCAACTACGGCGCCGCTGCAGAGATGGCCGCGCGCAACAACGACGAATGGGCTTCGTTGCTCAAGTTCGACCTCAGCGGCGTTGTGCCGGCCCAGGCCACCATCGTCGGCGGGCATCTGGACCTGTACGTCACCCGGCGCACCAACGACAGCAACTGGCTCGATGCCGGGGTCTACGCGTTGCGGCGCGCCTGGGTCGAGGAACAAGCGACCTGGCAGCGCGCGGCCAGCTCGGTATGGTGGACGACGCCCGGCGCCAATGGCGTCCCCAGCGACCGCAGCAACGTGTTGCTCAGCCAGCAGCGACTGGACGCCGCGGGAGTCTGGAAACGCTTCGACGTGAGCCATGCGTTGACCGAGTGGGTGTCTGGCGGCGTCACCAACTACGGCCTGACGGTCAGAGGCGTCGCCAGCAGCGGCGGCGTGGGCTACTACTTCGCCTCCAGCGAAAACACCGATGTGAGCATCCGGCCGCGGCTAGTCTTCACCTATGCTGTGTCGATCGCGCCGCCGACGCCCACGCCCACCCGCACCCCTACCCACACGCCGACGCCAACCACCGGGCCTTCGCCGACGCCGACACCCACGCGCACGGCCACCCCCACCGCCACGCCCACTGCCAGTCCCACAGCAACGCCGACCACCGGACCTACAGCCACGCCCACCGCGACGGCAACCCCGCGCCCCGTCGGCGCGGGCCAGATCATTACCGCAACATTCATGGCGCTGCCGCCGGCTATCGACGGCAACCTGGACGACTGGAATCGCAACACTGGCGTCCTGCTGGACGCGGCCGCAGCCAGTACGGTGCGCCCTACCGACGTTCCGCCGCCCGCGCCGGCGGACGTCAGCGCCCGCATCTGGGCTGCCTGGGACAACACCTTCCTTTACATGGCCGCGCGCGTCTGGGATGATGCGCTGGTCTCGGACAGCCCTGACGTTTGGCAGGATGATGAGCTGGAGTTTGCCCTGGATGGCGCGTTGGATGGCGTGTTCACCGGCCCGGACGACCACCAGATCACCGTCAACGTCGATGGTCGGGTCACCAACCGCGGGCTGCTCCCGCTGCCGGAAGTGCAGCGTTCGATCCAGACCCTGCCTGACGGCTACCAGGTCGAAATGGCCATTCCCCTGGCCATCCTGCAGCCGCCGGGCTGGGGCGCTGGCTGGACTGCTGGCTTCAACATCGGCCTGCACGACGACGACGACGGCGGCAACTGGGATCACTACCTGATCTGGCAGGGCAGTTCGACCAATAGCCAGGCCGCGGAGTTCGGGCGTCTCGTGTTGCTGGGCGGCTGCCATCGGGCCGACGTACAGCCCAACGCGAACCACAACAATGCGCAAGCCTGCGACGGCGACGTGGACATTGCCGACGTGCAGCGCATCGCCGGCTGCTGGCTGCAGCCGATCGGCCCGGCTTGCCCGGCAGCGCTGGACATGGACGGCAACGGCGCAATCGACCTGTCCGACGTGGTGTTTGCAGCCGGTTTCTGGGGCTGGCGGCAATGACCTGATGGGCACGCGCGAACGCGCCGGACGCAGGATTTGCCTGCGTCCGGCGCGTTTTGATTCCGGTGTGTTCAGGAGGGGATGGGCTTGAAGACGTTCGACTTGTCCGAGAAGTCGAACGTCTGGGCCGATTCAACGAGGGAACGGCGTGGGTGTCGGCGTGGGTGGCTGCGGCGTCACCTGGCCTGGACAGGTGGTGTCGTCCAGCACCGTGACGCTGCGCCCTTGCCAGTTGGCCACGTAAACCTTGTTGCGCGTCACTGCGATGCCCTGCCCGCCTTCGCCAGCGTCTTGGCTGCCCACCGGCACTGCGCCCAGGTAGACTGCGGGGCTGGCGCGCGTGTCTATCACGTGGACGCGGTCCGAGACAGCATCCACCGCAAACAGATGGCCGGTGCCGGGGTTGACCGCCAGGGCCGTGGGGGGGCCGGGCAAGGGAATCGTGTTGACCACCTGGTTGGTGGCTGTAGACAGCACCAGGATGCGGTTGTTAGGGCGGTCGGCCAGGTAGAGCAAGTCCCCCGTCGGGCTGAACGCCAGGCCCCAGAGCTGGCTGGCAGAGCCAGGCACAAAATCGGCCAGCACCGAGCCGTTGCGGGAGAGCATGGTCAGCCGCCCGCTGATGTGGGTGACGTAGACCTGGTCGGGCAGCGCCGCCACGAAGGCTGGCAGCGCCGCGACTGCCGTGGTGCGAATGACCGCGCCGTTGGCGGTGCTGAGCGTCTTGACCGTGCTGTCGGCGAAGTTGGCCACGTAGACCCGGTCGCCCACGCCGCCCACGCCCCAGGGCAGCCCGCCCACGCCCACCGTCCCCACCAGCGCGCCGCTGCCTGCCTGGCTGACCGAGAGCTGAGCGCTGTTGCGGTTGCTGGTGTAGACCCGGCTGCCCACCACAGCCACGCCGTTGACCCCACCGGGCGCCAGCGATTGCACGCCTTGCAGGGTGTCGCTGGCGGCGTCGATGATGGCCAGCCGCGGCTGATTGTAGAGCGCCACGTAGACCCGGTCGGCGTCGGCCGCCATGCCCTTGGGTTGGTCGTTGTCCGGCAGCGCGATCGTTCCTGCCAGCGCCGGCAGGCAGGCATCCGGCGTTGCCGGCGTCCATGTCGCCGTCGGACTGGGCGTTGCGGTCGCCGTCGGGCTGAACGTGGGCGTGTGGGTCGCTGTCGGCGTTGCTGTGATGGTGACTGTGGCGGTTGCCGTTGCGCTGGGCGTTGGCGTGGCAGTCGGGCTGGAGGTGGCAGTGCGTGTGGCGGTCGGCGTCGCGCTGGGCGTTGGCGTGGCAGTCGGGCTGGAGGTGGCGGTGCGCGTCGCGGTCGGCGTCGCGCTGGGGGTAGCGGTGCGCGTCGTGGTCGGCGTCGCGCTGGGCGTGGACGTGGACGTGGCCGCGCAGTCGTTGACCAGCTCGACCCGCAGGCGATGGAAGACGTCGGCGCTGCCTTCGCTGTTGACCAGCTCCAGGTCAGCGCCGCTGGCCAGGCCGTCGTTCAGGTAGGCGTCCGTGAGGCGCAGGGTCACGGGGCGCCACTGGCCCGTCCCTGTTTTGCGCACACTGACGCCGGCCTCCGTGCCATCCATGCGCGCATAGCGCAACAAGAAGCTATCGCTGCCGCTGTTCAGGAACTCGACCTCAACGTCGTAGACTGCGCAGCCGCCGGCCGCCTGCGGCCGTTGCGCTGCACCCGGCCAGCCGTCCTCCACGTCGAACTGCAGCGGGCCGGCGGCATTGCTGCGGGCTGACAGACTCTTGTGGGAAAGCGGCAGGCCGGCGCGCACCACCTGGCCCGGCGCAGGGTTGCGCTGGTAGATGAACCATTCGAAGTTGGGCAGCCAGCGACAACAGGGGATGCGGCCGGGCGGGTTGCCCTGCGCTGCGCCGTTGTCGCCGTCGGGGAAGTAGGCGCCGGCCGTGTCGCGCAGCACGATCCAGACGTCGGGCGTGTCGGCGAGCGACTTGCCGGCATAGCGGGTCCACAGGCGGCGCGTCTCTTCGGCCCCCGCGCCCGCCTGGCCGATGTCGGCTGCCAGGAAGTGCAGTTGCGACATGTGCTTGTCCAGGGCGTTGAGCACCGCCCAGTACAATTCCTTGTTGTCGTCGCAGCAATGCCCGCTGCCGATGGCGTTGACGCCGTGCTCGCCAGCGGTCAGCCGGGACGGCCAGGTGAGCTTGAAGATGTTGGGCCAGTTGCGATATTCCAGACCGCGCGGATCGGGGCTGTTGCCGTTGCCCATGTCAGGATTGACGCCGCTGCTCTTGACCCCCATGCCGTAGGTCTCGAAGGCGTAGTCGACGATGTTGCGCTCGCCGCAACCCTGGCACGGGGCGGCGCGTTCATCGGTAGTGAGCATCTGCCCGACGGCCAGCAGCGCCAGCGGTTTGCCCAGCGGCGCAGGATGGGCCGCGGCGGAAAGCTCTTGGCCGTAGATATCGATCCAGGGCTTGAGCACCTGGTCGCGCCAAATGTCGGCCGCCCCGTAGGCCTGGGTGATGTTCACGACGGCGCCGGTGCGGTCGACGCAGAACTGTTCGTTGCGCGCCGCTCGCCAGGTGTAGCCGGCATAGGTGCAGCGGTACATATTGAGGTCCATCCAGCCCAAGGGCGCCCCCGCAGGAAAATCGTTGTAGTTGCGCGTCGGATCCATTTCCCCGTCATGCCCGATGTTCACCTCGATGGAGTCGACGGTGGCCAGCAGCGCAGGAGGCATGGCGGCGAAATCCTGGCGCAGGGCCTGCATCAGGCCGCGCAGTTGGCTCTGCACGGCGGGGTTGCGGTAGTTGAGGTGATAGGCTATCTCGTTGCCCGCGCCGTTGACCAGCGGCTGGTAGGCCGATCCGGGCTGGAGCATCCAGGCCGGCGAGCCACCGCTGGCTGCGGTGCATGAGCCGCGCTCGGGCGCGCTGTAATCGCGGTCGGTCTTGGGGAGGAAGCCGATGATCGAACGCAGGCCGGCGGCGGCGTTGGCCTCCACCCAGCGGCGCACTGGCCCAAGGTCATAGACGCCGGGCGCGGGCATCAGCTCGCACAGCAGAAAGCGGTTTTGCATGCCCACTGCCACGGCCGACTCGACGCAACGCTGGCGGCACGCCGCGCTGCCGCAACTGGCGCAGTAGAAGCCAGGCGCGGTCGTATCGACCTGCCCGGCCGCGCCCTGGGGCAGCATATCCACCACTGACCATTTGAAGGGGGTTGGGGCCGGCGGAACTGGGGGAGACTGGCAAGCAGCCAGCGCCGCGGTCAGCAGCAGAAGCGCTGCCGCGAGCAGAATCCTGCGCGTCCATGACGGGCGGCGGTCGAAGATGGCAGCACGGGAATGGGGGAGCATAGGCGCAT
Source organism: Anaerolineae bacterium (assembly GCA_049294015.1). GTDB lineage: Bacteria > Chloroflexota > Anaerolineae > JAAEKA01 > JAAEKA01 > JAAEKA01. The sequence continues at coordinate 3,843 of JBAQCH010000200.1, read as the reverse complement.
CTCCGGGCAATTGGCAGAGAGGGCGGCGGCCAGCTCAGTGTCGCACATGGCTGCCAGCCCACCAAGAGGGGTGAGGCAGGGTTTGGCAACTTGACCGCAGTCATTATACAACTGTCTACCGGAATGGGCAATCCCTTGGGGATGGGGGACCGGTTCAGCGCCTGCGGACCCGGCTGGTGGAGCCGCCAGGCGTACCAGTTGCCGGCTCCGGCACGATGGTGTCGGGTTGGACGAAACGGCCTAGCTGAGGATCGAGGTATCTCGCATTGTAAAAGTACAGCCCGATTGTAGCATCTTCCCGCTGACCTGTAAAGCGCCACGTGGTAGGCGTCGTGCCAGTGGTTAAGCGCGTCTCGCCCCAGGGACGATACAGCACACGGCCCAGTTCGACGCCGTCGGTTCCCCGAGCGGTGACGTTGGTGCCGCCCAGATGGTCACCGAGCAGGTAGTAGGTCTGCCCGCCGGTGCGCATGACTGTTTCCGACAGAACACGACCTACCTTGCACGAGGGTAGCTCCGAGCGCCGTCGCAGGGAACGATGTAGCGGAGGCAGAGCCGCACTACGCGGCTCTGCCTCCCTCGTTGCGCCCAGCTACAGCGTTCCCAAAGCGAAAAACTCACAGCCTTACATGAGGACGAACCGATGGCGTTCTCTGCTCCTATGCCTTCTCGTCCGCTTGGCACGGTCTTCAGGAAACCTGGGGCGCCACTTTGTAGACTACATCTTGTTTCTCAGGATCATTCAATGCGTTATTCAGAAAGAGACCAAAGTCTAATTGATCATCTTGGACAAAGGGATCCAGGTACATTCTCCACTGGTCTGTCTCGTCAGATACGTATGCCTCATATTCCAGGCGAACAATTGGCGTCTCATTGCGCACAACTGTCAAGACATTCGTGCTGCCAACCTTGAGTTCTACACGCGTGTCATGGGTCAGTTCCACTCGCAAATCATCAACCCAGAGATACAGTACATTGTTGTCCCGAAACAGGATCACCAAGTGGCCTGCCAACCGGGAAACAATTCCTTGAATGGAGCCAACTGCCAAAGCAGGGTTTTCGCGCTTTGAAAGCCAGACCAGTTGTCCAGTATTTGGTTCAAACTCGATGAGTTCGTCAAACCGATCGAAGGACTCCAGTAATAGCATAGCATCCTCATTGACCCAGTAGATGGGGGATGATATCCTGACCGCCTGGTCGACTAGCACTCGAAATGATAGACTCCCAGATTTCCTCCATGGTTTTGCCTTGCCTGAGACCTCGCTCGATGAGCCACTCAACAGATGGACCAAGTTTGTCACCATATCGTTCGATGTTGCGTGCGTATATCTGCTCCAGCTTGTCCGGTGGGGTCATCACTTTGAACTGTTCACCGAGAGCGCGTCGTTCAGCATGTAACGTGCGTGCAATCTCTTCCAGCGGCCTGCCAGCTGAACGCAGTTGCGCACCGCGATCCGCAAGCGTGCGAACCACACTCTCATATTGCTGTCGCAGCAAGGCACCAGATTGTGCTGAGTTGACTGCCGCATTTTGAGCCAGTTGGCTTGCGCCGCGAACTTCGTTGGTGCAATCGCCATCGGCACACGCAGCGCCTGTGCCTGCGGTCGCAGCCTGTGCCGTCGATGCGGAACCAACGATGGCGCTCCCGCTGCCGACGCCAACCGTCGTCACCAGCAGTGCGCCCCCCAATCGGGCTGAATTAGCCACCTCCGGACTTACCGGTTGGCTGGTGTCGTCGCCGCTCAACAGCAGCCCTGTGCCCAACAGCGCCAGGATCACGCAAACCGGCGTCAACGGTCCGCAGTGGCCACTGCTATCGGAGTATCTTAACGGATTATTCAGGACATACGAGTACCTGTTCAGGCTTTGCGGATTGCTAGGATCAGGTACAATAGTGTCGGGCTGGATCCACCGGTTAAGATAAGGGTCGTAGAATCTCGCGTTGTAAAAGTACAGCCCGATTGTAGCATCTTCCCGCTGACCTGTAAAGCGCCACGTGGTGGGTGTCACGCCAAAGTCATACCGCGTCTCGCCCCAAGGCTTGTAGAGCAACGACGCCACCTGCACGCCGCTGCTGTTGGTGGTGACGTTAGTACCACCCAGATGGTCACCGAGCAGGTAGTAGGTCTGGCCGCCGGTGCGCAGGGCGATGCGCACCCCGCCCGCGTAGTAGTACTTTCTGACGGTGTTTCCCTCCCGTTCATAGGTGTTGCCCACATAGACCGTTGTCACACCATTGACGACTGCTTTGACCCGGTTGCCGTCGCCGTCGTACGTGTACGTGGCGACTATGCCGCCGTTCAGACTAACCTCCCTCAGCCGGTTCTCCTCGTCATAGGCCAAGAGATAGGTATCGATCACCTGCGTGTCAGGATGCGACTGGTCTGTGCTGCCTGCAAGGGCGTCGGCCGTCCGTGGCAACACGTCCGCAGTCCCCAGGCGGCGTCGCACCATGTTGCCGTTTTGGTCGTAGCAGTAACGGTTGAAGTAGGGCGCTGCATCTGCGCCGACCACGGCGTGGGGCTTGCTCAGCGCGCCTTGGGGGCAATCTGCCGCTTGTTCGCCATAGCTATAATACCACCAGAGCGAGTTGAGTTTGCCTTTCGTCGTGATGTTGCCGCCAGCGCTGTAGGTGTAGTCTTCGTCGTACCAACCAGCCTTGTTGCCGCTGGTATACCCGCGCGTCAGACGGTTGAGGGCATCGTAGGTGAATGTCTGCGTCTGGTTGCCGCCATACGCAGCGCTGTCTGCAATCGTCAACACGTTGCCCGTGTCGTCGTAGGTGTAGCTGATGTTCTGCAGGTTGTTGTAGTTGGGGCCAACACCGCTCTGTAGCGCAGTCAGCCGGAAGTTCTCGCCCGCGGTGTACGTATACTTTTGGCGGATCAGCCCTGTCGTACTGCCCAGGTAGCGGTCAGTGGCCTGGCCCAACGGGTTGTACAGCGTATCGCCAACATAGACACTGGTGCCGCTCACCCCCTTGATCGGCCCTTGCGCCGTGTAGCTGAAGGTGACGCCCTCGCCGTCGGGATATTGCATGGTACGCACTCGATCCATGGAGTCGTAGCTGGTCCAGCGGGTGACATACGGGCTGCCGCTCGCACCGCTGATTGCCTTGGTCTCCTTGGCCATCCGCCCGCGCGTGTCATACTCCCAACTGGTGTTGCCAGACGCGTCGTTCATACCTGTGCGCCGACCCTTGCCATTGACGCCCGTGTCGTAGCCGTAGGTTACGTTGTAGTTGGTCACCCTGCCGCAAAAACCAGGGTCGGCGTCTGGATCAGAGACACCCGAGTGGAAGCTCTTGCCCTTCAACCGGTTTAGCTCATCATAGTGAAAGCAGGTCATCACGTTGGCCGCATCGCGCTGCTTGCGCAGGTTACCGGCCGCATCGTAGCGATACAGCCAAACGCCCATGTTTGGATCGTTCATGCTGGTCTTGCGGCTCAGCGCGTCGTAAACGATGGTGGTCTCAGCACTATCGGGGCCCACCATGCGCTCCAGCCGGTCGGCCGCGTCGTATTCATAGCTGGCCTCAGCGTACACCGCCGCGCGCAGCCTGCCCCGGCTCGATCCGCTCGATGGCCCAGGTCAACCGTTTGTCGCGCGGCGAATAGCTGAAGCCCAGCGCGCTCTGCGCCACGTAGACCATACCTGCTGGCAACGGATCGCTTAGCATCACGTTCAGCAGCGCCGCATCGGCCATGTTTGTGATAGCCACGCTGTAGGTGATCACACCCCCTGGCAGCACCTGGAAGGGATCGGCGCTCATGGTCAACACGGGCGGCGCTGTGCGCTTCCTGCTGATCGCCGGCCGCCACGGCCCGCCGCCAACACGCCCGC
>JBAQCH010000199.1:0-31738 GCA_049294015.1 Anaerolineae bacterium | reverse complement strand
GGGGCCGCTGCCCGATCTGTTCGCGCTGGCCGAGGGCGTCATCTACCGCCACACCAGCCTCTGCTACGAAGCCATCGCCGACGGCGGCTTCGAGACCGGGCCGGAGCTGCTGGCCTATCCCCACATCGCCCGCGCCTGGGAGACCCCCAGCACGCCGCTGCCGGCCGGCTACGCCCAAGACATCCGCTACGCTGGCGCGTTCGCCATGCGCACCGGCACAGGCCCAGCCGGCCCCAACGTCACCAGCTATTCCAGCGCGCGCCAGTGGGTGAGCGTTCCGGCCAATGCCAGCAGCGCAACCCTGACCTTCTGGCGCTACCCGACCCTGGGCGACCTGGCCGCAGCGGGACAGGACGCAGTGGAAGCCGCCGATCTGCTGGCAGCGGGGCCGGAGGTGGACGACTTCCAGTATCTGCTGGCCGTCTTCGCCGACGGCAGCTACGATACGCTGCGCACCTGGCGCGACAACAGCCAGCGCTGGACGCAGACCGAGGTAGATCTCAGCGCCTACGCCGGCCGCAGCTTCTACCTGCACTTTGGCACGTTCAACAACGGCGTGGGTGGCCGCAGCGGCATGGTGATCGACGAGGTCGCGCTGCGCATCTGCGGGCAAACACCGCTCCAGCCGGCGCGCCAGTATCTGCCGCTGATCCTGCGCAACCATGCGACACCGATCGCCACGGCTACCGCAACCGCTACCAGCACGCCGACGCCAACGGGCACCGCAACCGCCACCGCTACAGCCACGCCGACAGCTACGGCGATCCCGACAGTCATCCCCACGGCCATGCCCGGCTTTGTGCCCACGCCCACCTGGGCTGGCCGGCTCAACTTGCCGGCCGGCAGCCGGCCGCACGGCGTGGCTGTCAACGCGGCCGGCGACCGGGTCTACGTCGCCTTCCACGGCGCGGATCACAGCGGCCGCACCCTGGGCGTGGTCAACCAATACCTCAGCCTGCAGGCGCAGATCGACCTGGGGCCGGCGGCGCAAGGCCCTAACGGCGTGGCGGTGATCCCCGGCAGCGGCCGCGTGGTGGTGGCCAACCGTCAGACGGCCAACGCGTCGGTGGTGGACCCCACGGCCGGAACCGTGTTGCAGACCATTGCGGCAAACTCGTTGCCAAATGGCGTCGTCGTCGCGGGCGGCTACGGCTACATCGCCAATTACGGCAACGACACGGTGACGGTGTTCGACCCGGCCACGCTAGCCGTGATCGGCACGCTGCACGGCGTCGGCCACGAGCCGGCGCTGCTGGCGGGCGATCCTGAGTCGGGCGACGTATTCCTGAGCGCGCATGGCTCGAACCAGGTCTTCCACCTGCGCGATGGCCAGGTCATCGGCCAGTGGAACGGCATCGCCGCGCCCTACGGGGCCGCCTACGATCCGACCAGCCGGCATCTGTACGTAGCCAGCCGCGGCGCGGCGCGGACGGTGACAGTAATCGACGTATACCTGGACCAAATCGTTGGGACCATCGACGTGGGCAAGGAGCCGTTCGTGCTGCTGGTCAACCCGGCCAGCGGCCATCTGTTCGTGTCCTGCGGCGACGAGGTAAAGGTGTACGACACCTTCGACTGGTCGCTGGTGACCAGCATCCCTGTGCCGCCGGGCGCGGAGGAAGGGATCGCCTTGGAGCCCCGGCTGAACAAGGTCTTTGTGGCTAGCCGCGACAGCGACGCGCTGACGGTGATCCAGGACCAGGGGCCGGCGCAGGTGGTGTTTGCCAGCAGCCGGGACGGCAATGGCGAGCTGTATCGCATGTTGCCCGATGGCCGGCGGCAGGTGCGTCTGACCTTCACAGCCGACGCCAGCGAGAATGCGCCGGCCGGCTCGCCCGATGGCCGCTGGATTGCCTACGAGCGCACCGACGGCGGCAGCCCGGCCTACACCCAGATCTGGCTGATGAGCCGCGATGGCCGCGGGGCCACCATGCTGACCGATGGGCCGTTCAATAACCTTCGGCCCAGTTGGTCGGCCGACAGCAGCAAGCTGGCCTTTGCCTCCGACCGCGACGGCGATTGGGAGATTTATGTGCTAGACCTGGCTGCGCGCAGCCTCGTCAAGGTTACGGACAACACGCGCGACGATCTGCACCCCGATTGGTCGAAGATCAACGGCCGGATCGCCTTCACATCGTACCGCACTCCCTCCAACGGTGAGATCTACAGCATGGCTGGCGATGGATCAGATCTGCGCCAGGTAACCAGCGGTTTCGACGACAGCAGCCCAAGCTGGTCGCCCTCGGCCGACCGTATCGCCTTCTGGGGCAGTCGGCCGCAAGGCCAGGCGCTCTACACGGTGCGCAGCGACGGCAGCGATGTGCGCTTGATCGTGCCGCAGGCCTTGCGGCCGGCTGGGCCAGCCTGGGGCGCCGTGGGCGGCGCCATTCTCTTCAGCGGCTACCGTCCCGACAGCGGCTACAGCGAGATCATGCGCGTCCAGGCCGACGGCAGCGGGCTGGTGTTGCTGACCAACAACGAGGTGGACTTCGACTACGCGCCCGGTTGGTTGGCTGGGTGGTAAGATATCACACTTCGCACCAACTCCTTCTGGGGTATGCGGTCAGGGAGGCAGCGCATACCCCAGAAGGAACCCGCTAATGCGTTTGACGCCCTAGTCAGTGTTGCGTACGATCAGGACAGACGATGGACGTGACTCCAGCGAAAGGAACAGACGAAGATGACAGTTGGCGACCGAATTGAAATCAATCCCTCGATCATGCTTGGCAAACCGGTGATTCGCGGCACCCGTATTCCTGTGGAACTCCTGATCAGAAAGCTGAGTGAGGGGGCAACCGAGGCTGATTTGCTCGATGCCTATCCACGGTTGACCGCTGCAGATATTCGCGCTTTCGTTGTCGTACAACCTGGTGCGGTTCGCATCACCCGCAAGCCGGACTAGTGTCGTGTCACTGCTCATTCTCGGAGTAGGCGTCCCCAGACGCCGGGTTCGCATGTGGACATGCGAACCCCTCAAATCATGATTGACGCACCACTAGTGTCGTGTCAATGCTCATTTGAGGAGTTCGCATGTGGGCATGCGAACTCCTCAAATCATGATTGACGCAACACCAGAGCATTAACGCACCACCAACACAGGACGTTCTACCCGCTTGATGATCTCGCGTGCGATGTCCTCCAGCAGCACGCGCTGCCAACCCGCGTCGCGGTGCGCGCCGATGACAACCAGATCGTAGTCGTTCTCCTCGCTCTCGGCCAGGATTTCCTCGACTACACCGCCGTGCCGCACCTTGGCCTCGGCGTGGATGCCGGGATGGGCCAGCACTTGCAGGTCGCTGGCCAGCCATTCCCCCTCCGGCGCCTGTTCTTCAATCAACTCCTCAGCGCTGGCTTGCAGATCTTGGTCTTGTACCCCTGGCCAGGCGGTCACCTGCGACATGACATGCAGAACGGTGATCTCCTCCTCGCCTTGCAGCATGTCGGCCAGTTGTGCGGTGAAGCGGCTGAGCAGGGAAGGGACCTGTGCGCCGCTGTCGCAGAGCAGGATGCGCTGGATAGGGCGACTCTGTCCGGAATCCGGGCCAATGTCACCCTGGGCGATGATCACCGGGCAGGCAGCATGCTCCACCACGTGGATCGAGGTCGAGCCTAACATGCGCGCCTTGAGCGTATGGCTGTGCCGTTCGCCCACGATCACAAGATCGAAACCGCCCTCTTTGGCTTCGGCAATGATCTGCTCGGCTGGCCGGCCGACGCGGGCGCGCGTTACAAGAGTCGGTATGTCGGCCAGCACATAGCGCGCGCGCTGCAGCACGGCCTCAGCCTGCGGCAGGTCTTGTTTGCGGCGCACAACCGTCAGCACGGTGGGCGTCTCGTCGGCATGTTGCAAGATTTGGACGCCGAAGCGCAGCGCCTTCTCGGAGTGGGACGAACCACCCGTTGCGATCAGGATTTTCACCGTTGGAAATCTCCTTACGACAAGAACTATAGGAGCAAGAGAATGAGGGGGACGATGAACAGCACCACCATGAACAGCGCCAGGTTGCGGCCATTGGCTGTGATGGCAGCTACCAGCCGCAGCGAGTTGCGCTCGAAGGAACGGTAGAAGAATGCCAGGATGATCAACGACACGATGGCGATACTGATCATCTCGGTCAGCACAACGGTAAAGGCCTGCGGGTTGTTCAGCAGCACAGCCGCCAGCAGCGTGTCGACGAAGGTGGTGATGTTGGCGCCCATGATGTAGGGGATGACGTTCTCGCGGCGGATGAAGCCGCGGTTGCTCAACGGCACCAGAATGCCCAGCGACACGCTGACCGACATGGAGATCATGGTCACCCCGGCGCCGAGCAGGAACATCACCCAGGGCCGGTAGACCAGACGCGAGACCCGTCCCACCTGGCTATCTTTGATGGCCATCTCCGGCAAACAGCGATCGAACAGGTTGAAACTCAGCAGGATGATGCCCATGCCGACCACGAAGAGCGCCCAGCCGGGCAGAAAACTGGCCAGGAATGCGGCGATGGGATCGAAGATGCGGTCGATCACCGAGCTCAGCACGGCGCCTGACTGCATCTGCACGTTGTCAAGCGCACCCGTCTGCAAGATCGCCACGCCAATCACCAATCCCGCCAGGTAGGTCGTCCAGGTGACAGTCAGCGAGGTCAGACCCATGCTCAGGCTGGTGGCCCGGTTGCGTCCCCGCACCACGTAGATGAAGCCGATGAACAGCACGATGAAGCTGGCCCCCATGCGGCTGCCGGTGATCATGGTGAAGGTTTCGAGTTGGGTGATCACACCAGCGTCGAAGAAGGTCAGAGCGGCCGCAGCTACTGGGGACCCACTCATGACCAAATAAGCAAAGAGCCAGCCAAAGCCCAGGCTGTTGGCCGGGTTGGTGACGCGAAACGAGTCGCGCACCAGCGGCGCCAGGCCGCGTGCGCCGTCCTTCATCAACGTCAACGCCAGAATAAAGAGGAAGAGGCTGACAAAGAAGAGGGCGATCTTGCCCCAGTGTACCCGATTCCATGCCTTGCGCGCCGTATTTGCCGACTGGGGCAAGCGCGGCTGTCGTAGCGCATCAACCTGAGTATTGTCTACGTCCCTATGGGGTGGATCATGCATCTGGCGACTCCTGGTGGACTATGGGCCAACGATCTGTTCGTCAAGCCGGGATTCGATCGGGTCTTGCCACACGCCATCAATCACCTCGTTGCAAGCCGTGGCCTTGGCGTTTGAGTGCGTTCACGAGGGGTCATTGTCAGCGCCCACACCATTGGACAGCAGCACCTGAGCCGACAACACGCCCACGAAGGGTAAGTTGCGATAGCGCTGGCGGTAATCCAGACCGTAGCCGACCACGTAGCGGTCAGGCAACTCGAAGCCGACGTAGCGCAGAGGCAGCTTGACCAGGCGCAGCCGCGGCTTGTCGAACAGGGTGCAGACGTGCAAGCTTGCCGGTTGACGCTCGCGCAACATGCGCAGCAGCGTGTGCAGGGTCAGGCCCGTGTCTACCATATCCTCCACGAAGAGCACGTGGCGGCCCTCGATGCTGGTCTCCAGGTCTTTGAGCAACCTGACCTGGCCCGGTCCGGCCTGCGCGCCATAGGGGGTGATCGCCAGAAAATCGATGCCGAAGGGAATGGAGACGGCGCGCATCAGGTCGGCCATGAACAATACGACCCCGCGCAACACGCCCACCAGCAGCGGGTCCAGGCCGGCGTAGTCTGCGCTGATGGCCGCGCCCAGCTCGCGTACACGCTGCTGGATTTGCTGCTCGGTCAGCAGCACGTCGGAGATGGCGTCAGGCAGTGGTTGAAAAGGCATGGGCAGCTCTCAGATTTGACTTTTCTTCCGAGAAAAGTCAAATCTACTCCTCGTGGAGGAAAAGTCAAATCTGCTCCTCGTCTTGGTCCTCGTCGCCCTGGCTGTCCATCCCCGTCCAGGCCGCGCGTTGGTCGTCGTCCAGGCCGTATTTGGCCATCAACTGGCGAAAATCGCTGCGTTTATAGAGCTTGATGTTGATCTCCGGGTAGTGTTCCAGCAGCCAGCGGATCTTGCGATTCTTGCGTTTGACCTGGCGGGGCTTGATGGTGGTGATCTCCACATACAGATCCTGCTCCGGCAGGTAGAAGTCGGGCGTGAAGGCAACCACCGGGCGTCCTTCTTTGTCTTCACGCAGGACGAAGGTGCGCGGCTCGTACTGCCAGTGCAGGCCGTAGAAATCCAACAGCCGTGCGAACTCCGCCTCGGCTGCATGGGTGAAGGCTGGAGGGGGCGGCTCGGCAGGAGCTGTCGGGGGCGGTTGTCTGTCGGTCACTGGGTTCGTCTCACGCCAAGGCGCAAAGATCGCAAAGCGGGGAAGGGTTCGCTGCCAGATTCAATGTAGCGCATTGGTGCCCGGCACTTTGGCGACGATTCGCCCATGATGACAGACTCGGCGCAAGTGCCGGGCACCTCAATTACTTCGTTTACAGTGCATTCAATTTCGGCGACGAGATTATAGCACACCAGCCCGCGCGCTCCAACTCGTTTGGTTGCCCTTTGGCGCTATGGTACAATCAGCATTGAAACCACGCCACGACCTGCCGTGGCTATCCTCCCTCCCACCTGAGGTGACAGCGATGTCCAACCCGCCTCGCGAGCTGACTGCCGACCAACTGCGCCGCGCCTGCGCCCCTGCCGACCTGCCCTTTCAGTCCACCGACGACCTGGAGCAACTGAACGAGATCATCGGCCAGGAGCGCGCCACCCGCGCCATCGAGTTCGGCCTCGACATTCATTCCTACGGCTACAACATCTACGCGCTGGGGCCATCCGGCGCTGGCAAAACCACCACCATCGCCAAGTATCTGGAGCGCCGCGCGGCAGAACGGCCGGTGCCCAACGATTGGGGCTACGTCAACAACTTTGCCCGTCCCGATGAGCCGCTGGCGCTGCGGCTGCCGCCCGGCGGCGGCCGGCAGTTGCGCGACCGCTTCGACGCGCTGCTGACTGGGTTGGAGGAGCAGCTTTCCACGGCCTTCGAGAGCGAGAACTATGAACAGCACCGCAAAGAGATGGTGCAGGAGTTGGAGCAACGCCGGCAGCAGGTGCTGGCGGACATGGAGACCTTCGCCCATGAGCGCGGCTTCGCGATCGTACAAATGCCTATGGGACTGCTCTTCGCTCCGTTGATCGACGGCAAGGCTGCGACGCCCGAGCAATTCGAGCAACTGCCAGTGGAGCAACAGAAGGCCTACCAGGCCCAGGAGCCGGAGCTGCGCACAGAGATGGAGCGTTCGCTGCGGGAGTTGAAAGCGCTGAGCGACGAGGCTACCAGCCGCTTGCAGAATTTGGACCGCGAGATTGCCGCCATTACCATCGGCCCAGGGTTCGACGAGCTGCAGGCTGACTATGCCGCGTGGGACGAGGTAGTCGAGTATCTGACCACGGTGCGCGAGCACATCTCGCAAAACGTGGAGCAGTACAAGTCCGGCGCTGGTGGTCAGGAAGAAGCGCCTGACCCCACAGCCCTGCTGCTGGGCCCGCCCGAATCGCTCTTCGAGCATTACCGCATCAACGTGGTGGTGGACCATGATGGCGAGACCGGCGCACCGGTCGTCGTTGAGACCAACCCCACGTACTATAACCTGATCGGACGCATCGAGCAGGAGGCGCAGTTTGGCGCTCTGGTCACCGACTACAGCTTGATCAAAGGGGGCTCGCTGCTGCGGGCTAACGGCGGCTATCTGGTGGTCGACGCGCGCGCCTTGCTGCGCCAGCCGCTGGCCTACGAGGCGCTCAAGCGCTCCCTGCGCCATCAGCAGGTCAAGATCGAGGAGCTGGGCGCGCAGTTGAGCATGATTGCCACCACCAGCCTCAGCCTGGAGCCGATCCCGCTGGAAGTCAAGGTGATTTTGATCGGCGATCCCTACACTTACTATCTGCTCTACGCCTACGACGACGAGTTTCAGAAGCTGTTCAAAGTACGGGCCGACTTTGCCAGCCAGATGGACTGGACCGTCGACAACATGGTCAAGGTGGCGCGTTTCATCCGCACCCGCTGCGCCGAGGAGGACCTGCCGCCCTTCGACCCCAGCGGCGTGGCCAAGGTGATCGAATACAGCGGCCGGCTGGTCGAGGATCAACGCAAGCTGACAACCCGCTTCGCCCACGTGACCGACATCGTGCGAGAATCGGCCTATTGGGCGCGCGCGGCGGCCAAAAGCCAACCGATCGAGCCGCTGTTCGTGTCCGGCCAGGATGTGCAGCGGGCCATCGATGAGCGCCGCTACCGCTCCGGCCTGGTGGAGGAGCGGGTGCGCGAGGCGATCGTCAACGGCACGGTGCTGATCGACGTAGCTGGCGGCAAGGTCGGCCAGGTCAACGGCCTGGCCGTGCTGATGCTGGGCGACACCATGTTCGGCAAGCCGTCGCGCATCACGGCCAAAACCTTCCTGGGCCAGTCAGGGGTGGTCAACATCGAACGCGAGGCCAAGCTCAGTGGCAAGGTCCACGACAAGGGGATGCTGATCATCAGCGGCTATCTGGGCGGCAAGTACGCCCAGGACAAGCCCCTCAGCCTGAGCGCAACGCTGGCCTTCGAGCAGAGCTACGACGGCGTCGACGGCGACAGCGCCAGTAGCACCGAAGTCTACGCCCTGCTCTCCTCCCTGGCCCGCCTGCCCATTCAGCAGGGTATCGCAGTCACCGGCTCGGTCAACCAGCACGGCGAGATCCAGGCCATCGGCGGGGCTACGGCCAAGATTGAGGGATTCTTCGACGTCTGCCAGGAGAAGGGGCTGACCGGCCAGCAGGGTGTGATCCTTCCGGCTGCCAACGTGGCCACGCTAATGCTGCGCGAGGATGTAGTCGATGCCGTGGCGGCCGGCCAGTTCCACATCTACCCAGTTGCGACCATCGACGAGGGCATTGCCATCCTGACCGGCCTGCCAGCCGGCGAGCGCGGCCCCGATGGGCGCTTCCCCGAAGGCACGGTCAACCGACGGGTCGACGACGCGCTGCGCGATTTGGCTGTGCGTTTCAGGAACTTTGGCAAGCCGCCGGCCAAAAAGGGCAATGGCGGCAAGGGAGAGGACGAGGAGAACGGCGACGATAGCGGCGCGTCGGAGCCGCCGCGCGAGCCAGAACTGCCTGGCGACGAACCGGATGGCCCCAGCGACGAGCCGGGCCTGCCTGGCGACGAACCAGACAATCCTGACGATGAACCGGGCCTGCCAGGCAGCGAGCCAGAGCCGTTTCCCGACCCTGAGCTGCCGGGCGATGAAATCGGCTGAGCAGCTATGAAAGTCGCCATGCTGTCGGGCGCAGCGCGCGCGGCTAACCCGTACATCGATCTGCTGTGCAGCGGGCTGGCTGAGGCAGGCGTCGACGTGGCGCTAGTCCAGCAGGCAGGCGAGGACGGCCTACCAGAGACCGCGCGCGCGGCCGACCTGGTGCATCTGCATTGGCTGGAGCTGTGGGGGCGGCCACCTTATCGCAGTCTGGCCGGGCTGGGCCGTTGGGGAATGCCTGGCCGCGGCCTGCGCCGCTGGCTGGAGCCGGCGCTGAACAGCGACGCCGCCTTCGCCCGCCGCCGCCAACGCTTTCTGGATCGATTCTTCGCCGCGCTGGACAGCTACCGAGCCGGCGGCGGCCGGCTGGTCTACACCGTCCACAACCTGGGTCAGCACGAGGGCGAGGGCGGCGCGGTAGAGGCAGCGGCCGTGCGGCGCCTGCTGGCCGTGGCCGACGGCGTGCATGTCCATGCCGAGTATATGGCGGATGAGGTGCGGCTCATTCTGGGAAGTGGCTCGGTCGGAGACCGGCCACAGCAATGGGAAGGCGGCTCGGTCGGAGACCGGCCACAGCAACAAGATGTGAAGAGCTCTGGCCGGTCTGTGCGCAGCCTCCCGGAGGGACTGACCGAGCCAGTCCCCGTCGTCGTCATCCCCCACGGCCACTACATCGACGCCTATCCCAACACCATTACCCGCGCCGACGCCCGCCGCGCCCTGCTTCTGCCTTCGCCATTGACAATTGACAATTCTCCATTGACCATTGACCATTCTCTGACCCTCCTCTTCCTCGGCCTCCTCCGTCCCTACAAGGGCTTGGAGGAACTGCTGCCAGCCTTTCGCAGCCTGCCTGATCCCAAGGCTGCGCTGTTGATCGCCGGCCGGCCGCGGCCCAGCGACTACGCCGAGCGCCTGGCTGCGCAGGCCGGCAGCGACCCGCGCGTGCGCTGGCATCCCCACTTCGTGCCCGACGGCGAGGTGCAACGGTGGATGAACGCGGCCGACGCGGTGGTGCTGCCCTATCGCCAGATCAGCACCAGCGGCGCAGCCATGCTGGCCTGGAGCTTCGGCAAGCCGGTGATCGCCCCTGCACTGCCAGCTTTTGTCGAACCGATGGCCGCGGCGCCCTTCCTGGGCTTGCTCTACGACCCCGCAACGCCCGACGCCCTGGCCGAGGCCCTGCGCCAGGCCGCCAGCATCGACTGGCAACCCCGCCGCGCGCCGATCCTGACCTGGGCGCGCCAGTTCGATTGGCCAGGTATCGGCCGCCAGTTCGTTGCGTTCTACCATCAGTTATGGCAAAGCAACGAGGAGTGATGAACGATGAACGATGAATGGCCGACTTTCGGAAACATGGCCGCTGGAGGAAGCGCTCTGGATTCATCATTCAGCCTTCCTCGTTCATCGTTTGTCGTCTTCGCCCCCAACCCCTGGCATGACCTCTGGCGCAACCGGCAGCAGATCTTCAGCCGCCTGGCTGCTCGGCAGCACCGCGTGCTCTACGTGGAACCGGCGCGCGCCAGCCTGGCCGACTGGCGGCGCGGCCGCGTGACCTGGCAGCAGGTGCGCCGGCCGTCCCTGGTGCAAGAACTGCCCAACCTGTGGCTCTATCGCATCCCAGCCCTCCTGCCCACCCGCGCCACCGGCGACCGCTTCGACCGCGCCAGCGACCGCTTGCTAGCGATTCATCTGCGGCGCACCATCAAACGTCTGGGGTTCCTCTCCATGCCCGTTAACCATTCACCATTCACCATTCACAATTCACAATTCTCCCCTATCCTCTGGCTCTACCGCCCCACCCGTTGGCGCTGGGCCGCGGCCAACTTTCCGCGCCGCCTGCTGGTCTACCACATCACCGACGACTACGCGGCCTTTGGCCACCTGAGCGACGCACAGAGAGCCGCGCTGCTAGCCGAGGAACGCGATCTCCTGGCCGCTGCGGACCTGACAATCGTCACCGCGCCCCGTCTGCTGGAGCTCAAAGCGCCCTTCGCCCGCCGCATCGAGCTGATCCCCAACGGCGTCGACCTTGTGGCTTTTCAGCGCGCTGCCTCTTCCCCCCTCCCCTCCGCTCCCCCTCGCCTCGGCTACAGCGGCCATGTCAGCGCCCGCCTCGACCTGCCCCTGCTGTGTGCGATTGCGCTGGCGCGGCCAGACTGGCAGCTAATGTTCGCAGGCAGTGAGTGGGACGCCGGCTGTGCAGAGGACCTGGCCGCGCTCAAGGCCCTGCCCAACGTCCACTTCCTGGGCCTGCTGCCGGTGGAGGAGGTGCCGTCATTCATCGCCAGGTGCGACGTGTGCCTGATCCCCTACCGCGTCAACGACGAGACGCGCGCCATCAGCTCGCTCAAGCTGTACGAGTACCTGGCCGCGGGCAGGCCAGTGGTCAGCGCGCGCGTGCCGGCCGCCGAGGAGCACGCAGCAGTGGTGCGCATGGCCGATGGGACGGTTGCGTCGTGGGTGGAGCAGATCGAGGCCGCGCTGGCCCAGCGGGACGACCCAACGCAGGTGGCGGCGCGGCAGGCGGTGGCGGGGGAGAATACGTGGGAGGAGCGGGTGGAGCGGATCGAGTCGTTGTTGGCAGATCTTCAGCGCAGCGCAGCTTGACGCAGCAGCGCGTCACTCCAGCGAGCATCGTCGTTCTCCAGCGACGGCTCCGGCTCGTGGCGATAATCGATGCGCAGATCATAGCCTGCCCGATCGTACAACTCATGGAGCAGATCGTTGAGTTCAACCATGACTTCCCAGTCGTTTAGCAGCAATGGCAAAGGGAAGTCAGGTATCGGATCACGCACACCGAAGTAGTACAGATCGGCCAACGGACGCGTTGCGGCGCGGCTTACAAGAATACGATACGCCGCCGGGTGGCCATCGCCGCGTACCGCCATCGGCTGCCCTGCCCTGAGCAGGTCGATCTCGACCAGGTTGGCATCGCTGCTCAACACCCGCAGGCGCTTGCGCTCATAGAGGTCTCGTCCCTCACCTTGAGCCTTGTTGGCGGGTGACAATAGCTCCAGCACGGTGACCACACGATCGTCCTGCCCCCGAATCTCAAGATATGTCTCGCGTGCGGCGTCGAGGGTAGGGACCTCCACGATGGCAACCCCGGCCCGCGCAGCGCTCGATTGGGCTTGGTAGATTGCTGTGGGTTCCTTGACGCGCAGCACTGCCACGTCGGGTCGGCTGGCAAAGGTCAGTCCCCCCGAACTGTCGATGTAGGTGCGTTCTTCGATGGCCACGAAATAGCGCGGCCGCAATCGGGGAGCCAGGTAATCGCGCAGCGCAGCGATCACGCTGTTGTGTACGTTCGGCCACAGCGAGCGTTGTTCCAAATAGGGGTCCATGCCTGGGAATGGAGTAGGCATCGCGCAATCTCCTTTGCGGCGTTCACCGGCAGTCCAATGATAACCCAGGCAACACCCGGCTGTCAAGCAGCGTTTTCCAGGGCCCTCTTGATCATCTCCCTGGTTTCGACCAGCATGGGCAGGCGCTCCAGCTCGGCCGGGCTGACCCAACGGGCGTCGTCAGCGTCGTCGGCTGCTTGTAATTCCCCACCCACGTAGCGCGCCAGGTAGTCCAGCACCACGTAGTGATAGCGCAGCCGGCCGGCGTCGTCGCGCTGCATCGGCTCGAAGACGCCCACCAGCGGCCCCACCTCGATCTCGACGCCGCACTCCTCCCACACCTCGCGGCGCACACCTTCAGCCACGGTCTCGCCTAGCTCCAGCATGCCGCCCGGCAGGCCCCACAGGCCTCTGGCCGGCTCACGGCCGCGCTGCACCAGCAGCACTTGGCCGGCGCGCAGCACGACGGCCGCCACGCCCACGATGGGATGTTCGGGATACTCTCTTGACAACGGGTTCCTCAATTCGGTTAGCTAGGACTAACAGTGCTCCTGCGGCGTAGGCTAGCCGGCGCGTAAAAGGCTGGCCAGCGCCGCAACAGCACAGTCAGTCCTAAGCCCTTGAAACGCAAGAAGGCCGCCCCGGAGGACGGCCTTCTCTGCCACACACCTACTGTCGTCCACACTCTGCAGAGACTCACCACACACCACATCTCATTCCACGAGCATGATACTCGATCCGCTTTGTTGCTTCAGTATTCGGTCTTCCTAAGTCTTACAGGGGTTGAGACTAGCGCTGCAATTCATTGCGGAGTGAGCACCGCCAGGTGCGGCTTATGGGCGCAACATCCGCACGTGGGCATGCTCGACTGCGCGATGACTGTATAGCTTCCTGCAACAGTCAATGAACCATGTCAACGCCGCTACTTGCTTCCGATCAGCTTACGGCCCACCAGCAGGCTAGCCACGCTCACGCCAACGGCGGCAGCCGCCAGCAGCGGCGTCTTCGAGCTCTTGGAGGTCGAAACCCCCTTGGACATAACCGGAACCGCCTTCAGTTTTTCGGCTGCGTCGGCGCGCACCCGCTCAAACAGCACAGGATCGCTGCGGTATCTGTCGGCTAGGGCGCGCTTGGCCTGGATGTCCTCGTCGGTGATGTACTCCTCGCCGAAGCGCAGGCCGGCCAGCTTGAAGTCGTGCTTGAGCGACAGCTTGTAGATCTCCTTGACCCGATCCATGGTGATGTTGCGGCCCAGGGTGTAGTCCTCGAAACGGCCCTCCATGGCCAGCAGCGCGGTCTCGGCCAGGCAGGCGTAGGAGGTTTTGGGCGGCAGGCCGATGTCGTAGCCGAAGTCGATGTCGCCAGGGATCAGCACCTCGCCGCTCTCGATGCACAGCACGTCGGGCCGCAGCGCCGCCTCGGCTGGGTTGATGTCGGGCGGCCGCGCCACGTCACAGATCACCGCACCGGGCTTGCACTTGGTGATGTCGATCACCCGCTGGCCGAAGGCGGAAGTCGCCGTGATGATCAGATCGCAGTCGGCGATCAGGTCGCCAGTCTTGGTGGCGATGGTCACCTCGCAGCCCGGCGTCTCCTTTTGGATCGTGCGCTTCAGCTCGATCAGCTTCTCCGGCTCGATGGAGACCAACACCACGTTGCCGATGGCCTGGGCGATCAACCGCGAGCAGACCGAGGCGATCGATCCGGTAGCGCCCACGATCATCGCCTTGCCCTGGGTCAGGTCGGTGGCGCCCATCAGGATCACGGCCTTCTTGGCCGCCTCTAGCGTCATGGCCACGGTCAGGCTGTTGCCGCTGGTGATGGCGATGTCGGCCTCGTGGGCCACGGTGATGCCCGCGTCGCCCACCACCGAGGTGAACGCGCCCAGCCCCATGATGCGCGCGCCGCGCCGTTCGGCGATGCGCGCGGCCTGGTTCAGCCGGTCATAGGTGAAGCGTTCGCCGCGCTGCATCATCTGGCGCGGCGTGGCGGCCAGGGTGATCAGGTGGCCCTCGATGCGCTGGCCGGTGGTGGGGGACTGCCCGCCGGTGATGCGCGACAGGTACATAGGCGGCATATAGGCTGCCACCCGCTCCACCAGATCGTCAGGCAGGTATTTGGTCCAGCCGAACTGGGGGCTCTTGTGGATAAAGTGGACGTTCAGCGGGTGGATCACGAAGGCAAAGCGGTTGATGCCAGCCTCTTGCGACTGAAGGTAGCGCACGTGCGGCGTCCAGTGGATGTCGGCCATCAGGTCCAGGTAGGTGTCCTCGGTCAGCGGGGCGTCCGGGTTGGCGCGCAGGGCCACCAACACGGCCTCGATAGTGGCGGCCGACCACCGGCCCAGCGCCTTGGCTCCATCCAACGCCGGCATCATGGTGACGACAATGCCCACGCCGCGCTGGCGCAGGTCGTCCAGATCCGCTTCGCTGGCCCACTCCACGGCCACCGTCTTGCGCTTGAGCTGCGCCGGCGCATAGCGGCGGATCGCGCCCATGTCGCCAGCAATGACGTCGGCCCACTCGAAAGGCGCTGTTGAGCGCTGCTGGCCGGCCGCGCCGGGCTGGGGCAATAGCCGCCGGAAAGGCGCGCTCTTCAGGTTGTCCAGCGTCGGCTTGACCGCCTGCTCCAGCGTGCGCTGGCTGCCAACGCCAGGAAAGTCAGGCAGGGCAAAGAACAGCTCCGGGTCGGCATAGCGCAGGTAGGGCGTGCGCCGGTCCAACGCCTGCGCCAGCCCGCCGTGGTTCAGGCCGGGCGCCATCAGCACATGCTTTTGCGCGAAGATGCCTGGCTCGGCCCGATCGGCCAGGATTACCGCCCAGCGTTCCAGGCCGGGCCGGATGCCGCCGCCGTCCACCACGGGAGTCACACTGGCGGCCGCCGCCAGCGTGGAACCGACTTCGTGGGCCACCCGCGCACCGCCCAGCTCCAACTCGGCCGGGTAGCCCTCCAGGGCGATGGCGTCCACCGCGCCGTCGTGCGCAACAATGGCGGCCCGCACGCGTTCGGCGTCGCCGTGGCAGCCGATGCGCCGAATCTGCACCTCCTGCCCTAGGAACGTGACGACGGAAGTCTCCTCACCGTCGCCCAAATGGATTACTACGATCTCTTTCATCGTCCGAGTGTCCTTTCCCGCGCCTAGCGCAGTAGATCAGCCGCCAAGTAACCGTCAAATCAGTCGCCAGCGCAAAAAGCAGCCCGTAACGAGTAACCCGTAACTCGTAACCCGGAGGCAACTCACGTCAACTCACGGTTACGGGTTACGGGTTACGGGTATACGCATCATGCGCCCGTCATCGGCCGCGCGTCCAGCAGCCGGACGGCTTCGTCATCGCTCAGATAACCTAGCTCGACGACCACCTCGCGGATGGTACGCCCTTGGGCGTAGGCTTGCTTGGCGGCGGCGGCCGCTTTGTCGTAGCCGATCACCGGGTTGAGCGCTGTCACCAGGATCGGATTCTTGTCGATCAGGCCCGCCATGCGCTCCCGGTTGGCCACTGTGCCGGCGATGGCCTTGTCGGCCAACAGGCGGCTGCCGCTGGCCAGCAGGGCGATCGACTGCAACAGGTTGTGGGCCAGCACCGGCAGCATCACGTTCAGCTCGAAGACGCCCGACTGGCCGGCCACGGTGACGGTCAGGTCGTTGCCGAAGACCTGGGCCGCGATCATCGTTACCGCCTCGGGGATCACCGGGTTGACCTTGCCCGGCATGATGCTGGAGCCAGGCTGCAAGGCCGGCAGCGCGATCTCGCCCAGGCCGGCGATGGGGCCGGAGTTCATCCAGCGCAGGTCGTTGCTGATCTTCATCAGCGACACGGCCACGGTCTTGAGCTGTCCGCTGAGCTCCACCGCCGCGTCCATGGCGGCCTGCGCTGCGAAGTGGTTGCCGGCCTCGCGGAAGGGCAGGCCGGTCAGCTGGCGCAGCCGGAGAGCCACACCGTCGGCGAAGCCTGGCAGCGCGTTGATGCCGGTGCCCACGGCGGTGCCGCCCAGCGCCAACTCAGCCAGCCGCGGCAGGCAAGCTTCGACGCGCCGGATGCCGGCGGCAATCTGCGCCGCGTAACCGCCGAACTCCTGGCCCAGCCGGACTGGCATCGCGTCCATCAAGTGGGTGCGGCCGGTCTTGAGCACGTCGTCGAATTCGTCCGCCTTGTCCAGCAAGGCGGCGTGCAGGTGGCGCAGCGCGGGCAGCAGCGCCTCGTGCACCTCCAGATAGGCTGCCACGTAGATGGCCGTCGGAATCACGTCGTTGGAGCTTTGGCCCATGTTGACGTGGTCGTTGGGGTGGACCATCTTGGAGCCCAACTCCTGGCCGAGGATCTGCAAGGCCCGGTTGGCGATCACCTCGTTAGCGTTCATGTTGGTAGAGGTGCCGGAGCCGGTCTGGAAGATGTCGATGGGAAAGTCGGCGTCCCAGCGGCCGTCGGCCACCTCCTGCGCAGCCTGCACGATGCTTCTGGCCAGCGCAGGCTCCAGGTGGCCAAGCTGCTGGTTGACCTGCGCCGCGGCCAGTTTGATCAGCCCCAGCGCGCGGATGAAGCTGCGGGAAAAGGGGATGCCGCTGACGGGAAAGTTCTCGACAGCTCGCATAGTCTGCGCGCCGTACAGCGCATCGGCCGGTACCTGGACGGGGCCCATGGAGTCTTTTTCGATTCGATAGGTTGTGGTCATGCGATACATTCCTTCAAGTAGCAAAAGGCCCCTGCCAACCAGCAGAGGCCCTTTGCTTTCTCGATCTTCTCGTTCGAGCAGGCCCGCAGCAAACATCCCACGACCGCACAGACAAGTCCCTGTGCCGATCAGGCGCGCAACGGTCCGGTCGGCCAGCTTACATACTCAGCGCTTCGTAGCCGGGACCCTTGGAGAAGAAATCGGCGTTAAGTCGAGCCGAAGGCTGGTACTCTTTGGGCACGTCCTCCTCGGGGAAGATGGCCTCGACCGGGCACTCCGGCACACAGGCGCCGCAGTCGATGCAGGTGTCCGGGTCGATGTAGTACCAGGGCCATTCTGCCTCCGGCTGGCCGGCGACGATGCACTCCACGGGGCACACTTCGACACAGGCGCCGTCGCGGATGCACAGATCAGTGATGACGTGAGTCATGGATGCTTGCTCTCCCGGTGGGCGCAGTGTCCACCGTTTACATGTTCAATGCGTCGTAACCAGGGCCGCTGCTGAAGAAATCATAGTTGGGTTGGATCGACGAGGTCAGATCGATGACTTCGCCGCCGGCCGCCGTTACCCGCACCTTGGTCGCAAATGGGATGTATTCCTGGCCGGCCTTCAACTCGTAGTCGCTGGGCACGTCTTCTTCGGGGAAGATGGCCTCGAACGGGCACTCCGGCACGCAGGCGCCGCAATCGATGCAGGTGTCCGGGTCGATGAAGTACCAGGGCCACTCCGATTCGGGCTGGCCAGGAATGATACACTCGACCGGGCAGACTTCGACGCATGCGCCATCGCGCAGGCAGAGATCAGTAATAATGTGGGTCATCTATCCATGTCCTCCTGGGTGAGGTGGTGTCGTCAAGACAGCGGATTGGGAAAAGCAGGATGTGTTGTCAAGGCAGAGTGCGTTGGCTTCACCCAACAGGCTGAGCCAACGACGAACGTGCCGAAATTGTACCCGCACTATCAGCAAATGTCAAAACGGCGTTGCTAGCGTAACACTGCACAATCATAGTTTGAAATGCACACAGCCGCTTCAACCGCCTGGCGTCAGCTTTCAGCCACCGCCAGCAGCCCTTCTGCGTCCAGTATGGTAATGCGCTTGCGGCCGATCTCGATCAGGCCCTGCGCCTTGAGGTCGTTCAGCACCTGGGTCGCCGTCTCGCGGTAGGTGCCCACGGTCTCGGCCAGGTCCTGATGGGTCAAACCTACCACCTCCAGGCTGTCGTTCTCCTCGGCCAGCAGCAGCAACAACGAAGCCAGCCGGGCGGGAATGCCCTTGAAGGCCATGGTCTGCAAGCGGCCCTCCACGTCCCGCAGGCGCCGGCCGGTGATATCCAGCACCCTCAGCGCCACCTGCGGCTTGTTGAGGAACAGGCGCTCCAGATCTTTGCGGCTCATGACGAAGATCACGCAGTCCTCGGCCGCCTCGGCGAAGGTGTTGTGCAACTGCTGGCCCAGCAGGGGCATCTCGCCGAACAACGTGCCGGCCCCCAGCGAGGCGATCACCAGTTTCTTGCCCTCTGGCGAGATGCGATAGAGCTGCACATGGCCCGACTTGAGGATGAACAGGACCTCGCCCGTCTCTTCCGGCCGGTAGAACACCTTGCCGCGTTTGACCGAGCTGATGGTGATCAGCCGCTCCAGCTCTTCGATCTCCTTGGGGGAGAGATCCTGGAACAGTTCGATGTCCGAGAGAAATCCCAGCTTGGCCTTGGCGGCGGTGGTGCTTGTCACGATGGTCTACCTTTCAGGTGGTTTGTGTAGATTGTAGCACAAAGCTGGAATCACGCAAGCGTGTGGCCGGCGCTGCGCAGCGCGGCCAGTGCGGCGCCCAGGGCCTCGTCCGGCACCAGCAAGTAGTCGGTGTCGTAGGTGGAGATGGCGAAGATGCTGACGCCGGCCGCGGCCAGCGGCTGCGCCAGACTGGCCAGCACGCCAGTCAGGGCAAAGTCCAGCGGGCCGGCTACCTGCAGGCAGCGCCAGCCGGGCTGGCAAGGGATGCCTGGCGGCGCCTGGTCCTGCGCACAGACAAGCGAAAGCTCGTGCGCCGTGCGGGTGACGGCATAAAACGGCCCGGCCATGGCCCAGGCCGGCAACGCGGCATCGGCCGCCAGCCGGCAGATGGCGAAGGTCTCGGGCAACAAGAAGAGGGTGAGTGGTGGTGAGAACATGGGCCATCGCTGAGATACGGTTTGACAGCGCCTGGATTCTAGCTGATAATGCTGGCCGCGTCAATCCCAAGCGGGCTCGGTCGGCCCACCCTCCAGTCGTTGCACTCCTTCAGGCTACGTCCGGGGTGCTGCGCAAAGACCGGCCCGAGCAAGGGTGGTCACCCTGTCACCCTGTCACCTTGTCACCTTGTCACCCAGTCACCCAGTCATCCCCATGCGCATCGGCATCGACATCGGCGGCACCTTCACCGACTTCGTCCTCTTCGACCCGTCCAGCGGCGAGTTGCGGACATTCAAGCGCCTTTCGACGCCGCATGACCCGGCTGAGGCGGTGTTGGCCGGAATTGGTGAACGGTTAACGGTAATCGGTGATCAGACACCCATTACCGATCACCGTTTACCGTTTACCGATCACCGCTCACCGCTCACCGAGATCGTCCACGGCTCCACAGTCGCCACCAACGCGCTGCTGGAGCGCAAGGGCGCACGGACAGCCTTGATTGCAACGGCCGGCTTTCGCGATCTGTTGGCCATTGGCCGCCAGAACCGCAGCCATCTCTACGATTTCTTTGCCGACCGGCCGGAGCCGCTGGTCCCGGCTGAGCTGCGCCTGGAGATCGCCGAACGCGTCGACCGGCACGGCCAGGCGCTGTGGACGTTGGACCCGGCTGAGCTGACGCGGCTGGTCGACAAGCTGCGCTCGGCCGGCGTCGAGTCTGTGGCCGTCTGTCTGCTCTTCTCCTTTGCCAACCCAGCCCATGAGCAGCAGATCGGCGACGCGCTGCGCCGGGCCGGCCTGTTGGCCTCCCTTTCAAGCGAGATCCTGCCGGAGTTCCGCGAATACGAGCGGGCCAGTACTACCGTCATCAACGCCTACGTCTCGCCGGCGCTGGATCGCTACCTGGGCCGGCTAGCCGAGCAGTTGCAGGGCGTGGAATTTCGCATCATGCAGTCCAACGGCGGCAGCATCAGCGCCGCGCAGGCTCGCCGCGAGGCTGTGCGCTCGATCCTCTCCGGGCCGGCCGGCGGCGCGGTAGGCGCATTTCACGTCGCCCAGGCGGCTGGCTTCCAGCGCGTGCTGACCTTCGACATGGGCGGCACCTCCACCGACGTAGCCTTGTGTGACGGCGGCATTCAGGTCACCAGCGAGGGAGAGATCGGCGGCCTGCCCGTGCGCATTCCGCTGATCGACATCCACACTGTCGGCGCAGGCGGTGGATCGCTTGCACGCGTCGACGCGGGCGGCGCGCTGCGCGTCGGTCCGCAGAGCGCCGGCGCGAACCCCGGTCCGGCCTGTTATGGCCGCGGCGGCGCTGATGCCACCGTCACCGACGCGAACCTGGTATTGGGTCGCCTGCCGGCTGATCGTTTCCTGGGCGGCCAGATGGCGCTGGACGCCGCGGCCAGCGAGGCTGCTTTGACCCGGTTGGCTCAGGCAGCGCAGCTCGTTGCGGCAACTGGCCTTACCCTGGCTCAAACGGCCGCGTTGGGCGTGGTGCAGATCGCCAACGCGCACATGGAGCGGGCCCTGCGCGTGATCTCCGTCGAGCGCGGCCACGATCCAGCCGACTTTGCGCTGCTCAGCTTCGGCGGGGCAGGCGGCCTGCACGCCTGTGACCTGGCGCGCGGCCTGGGCGTGCAGACCGTCATCGTGCCGCCGGGCGCGTCCACCCTGTCGGCCTTCGGCATGTTGGTGGCCGACGTGGTCAAGGATTACGTGCAGACAGTGATGGTGGCGGGGACGGTGGGGTATCAGGAAATGAGGGAAACGATGGAAAGGATGGAGGCGCGTGGGTTGGCCGAGGTGAAGGCGGAGGGCGTGGCGGTCGAGCGGATCACGCTGTATGCGCAGATGGACGTGCGCTATCGCGGCCAGGCGTATGAGCTGACCGTACCCCTGACGCCCGACTTCGCAACCGCGTTTCACGCTGAGCACCAGCGGGTTTACAGCCACAGCCAGCCAGACGCGGCGCTGGAGATTGTCAACCTGCGCCTACGGGCTGTGGGCAGCGTGCCGCGGCCTGTCCTGCCCGCGGCCGAGCCAGGCGATCCCGATCCATCCGCCGCCTACCTGGGCCATCGTCCCGTCGTTCTATCCGCCGGCCTCGCCAGCGTTCCGCTGTTCGACGGCGCTGCCCTGCATCCCGGCCACGCCATCGCCGGTCCGGCCATCGTCGTCTACAAGGATACCACGGTGTTCCTGGATGCCGAAGATCGAGCAACTGTGGATCACCATTTCAATCTCGTGATCGCCGTGTGTTCAGACTCTCCGCCGGTCGAGTAGGCGTCTGCGCCGTAGCCAGACCCTCCGACCTCCGCCGGTCGAGTAGGCGCTGCGCCGTACACCTGCACTGCGCGCAGGCGCAAGTGTCGAGACCTTTCCGGAGGGTTTCGCAACGCTAGAAACGTGCGCCCTCATGCGAGTCGCGTGTCCTCAACCCGCTACTCAACCCGCGCTGGCGCACTCCATTGATGGTCGGATCATCACCTGACACTCCGACACTTGACACTCCGACACCTGCAACATGCAACCTGCCACCCCCAACCCCATCCGCCTCGAAGTCTTCAAGCACCTGTTTGCCTCGGTCGCAGAGGAGATGGGCGTCGTACTGCGGCGCACCAGCTACTCGCCCAACATCAAGGAGCGGCGCGATTTCTCCTGCGCGCTGTTCGACGCGGCCGGCCAGATGATCGCTCAGGCCGCGCACATCCCGGTGCACCTGGGCGCCATGCCGCTCTCAGTGCAGGCCGCCGTCGCCGCGCTGGACCTGAGGCCGGGCGACGTGGCCATCCTCAACGACCCCTACCGCGGCGGCACGCATCTGCCCGACATCACCCTTGTGACGCCAGTCTTCGTGGACGCGCAGACCCTTCGGGTTGGGTCTGCGGCGCGCCCCTTCGCCTTCGCCGCCAGCCGCGCGCACCACGCCGACGTGGGCGGCATGTCGCCCGGCTCCATGCCCATCGCGCGCGAGCTGATCCAGGAGGGCGTCATCATCCCACCGCTCAAGCTGGTGGAGGCCGGGCGGATCAACCAGGGGCTGCTGGACCTGCTGCTGGCCAACGTGCGCACGCCCGAAGAGCGGGCCGGCGATCTGCGGGCGCAACTGGCGGCCAACGCCACCGGCGTGCGGCGCATGGGCGAGCTGGTCGCTCGCTATGGAGTGGACGACATGCATGACTACATGCAGGCCCTGCTGAACTACGCCGAGCTTATGACACGCCGCCTGCTGACCGGGCTGCCCGATGGCGTTTACACTTTTCGCGACTGGATGGACGACGACGGTGTGGACCCAGAGCCGGCCGAGATCAGGGTGGCCATCACGATCGACGGCGAGCAGGCCATGGTTGACTTCACAGGCACGTCCCCCCAGCGGCGCGGCAGCGTCAACGCGGTCTACGCCATCACGCTGTCGGCTGTGCTCTACGCCTTTCGCTGCCTGCTGGGCGACGATGTGCCCACCAACAGCGGCTGCCTGCGGCCGATCCGCGTCATCGCGCCTGAGGGATCGCTGGTCAACGCCCGGCCGCCTGCGCCCGTGGCCGGCGGCAACGTGGAGACCTCGCAGCGCATCACCGACGTGCTGTTGGGCGCATTGGCCCAGGCCGCGCCCGAGCGCGTGCCGGCCGCCAGCCAGGGCACCATGAACAACCTCACCATCGGCGGCTGGGATGGGGCGCGCGGCCAGTCCTTCGCCTACTACGAGACCATCGCCGGCGGCATGGGCGCGCGGCCGGGCAAGGACGGCGCCGACGCGATCCATACTCACATGACCAACACGTTGAATACGCCAGTCGAGGCGCTGGAGTACGCCTATCCCCTGCGCGTGCAGCGCTACGAGATCCGGCGCGGCTCCGGCGGCGCGGGTCAATGGCGGGGCGGCGACGGCGTGCGGCGCGACATCGAGCTGCTGGCCGATGCCCAGGTGACGCTGCTGACCGAGCGCCGCGTTTTTGCTCCCTACGGCCTGGCCGGCGGGCAGCCAGGCCAGTCGGGCCGCAACGTGTTGATTCGGGACGGTGAAGAGCAAGTCCTGCGGGGCAAGACCACCCTGGCCGCGCAGGCCGGGGACGTGATCAGCGTGCAGACGCCGGGGGGAGGTGGGTGGGGAGAATTGCGCATTGGACAAATCTCATGAAACAAGTAGAATAATTTTGACATCGCGATGTCAAAATTTCGCCAAATCTAGAGATTGTGATGTCAGGAGTTATGTTCTTATGATCCCAAGGCTGCTCGAACAGCAAATCACAGACCATCTGTTCCGCGGACGTACCATAGTCTTGTATGGCGCAAGGCGGGTTGGCAAGACCACCCTGGCCAGAGAGATTCTGGCCAAACACCCTGACAAGCGCACACTCTATCTGAACTGCGACTTACTTTCAGTGCGTCGCGCGCTGGAAATCGAAGAAGCGACGACGCTACGGGCTTTCTTGGGCGACCAGGATCTGGTCGTCTTGGATGAGGCGCAGCAGGTGGAGAACATCGGTCGTATCTTGAAGATACTGGTGGATGAATACCCGGAGATGCAGGTAATCGCCACCGGATCATCCTCATTCGAGTTGGTCAATCAAGCTGCCGAGCCGTTGACAGGACGCATGTATCGCTTTGTCCTGTATCCGCTCGCTCTGCAAGAACTGGCAGGTGACCAAGGCTATAGTGTAATCGAACCACGCTTGGACTTTCTGCTGCGCTTTGGCGCTTATCCGTCCATCGTCGGTCTTTCCGAGCAGGAGGCGCGGGTCGAGTTGGATGAGTTGGTCTCGAATTATCTTTACCGCGATGCGTTGGCCTTTGTCGGCGTACGCAAGTCAACGGTGCTGATCAAACTGCTCGAGCTGCTGGCCCGACAGATTGGCCAGGAGGTTTCGTATCACGAGGTTGCCCAGGCGCTGGGCGTTGATCGCCGCACGGTGGTGCGCTACATCGACCTGCTGGAGCAGTGTTTTGTGCTCTTTCGTCTCGGCGCCTTTAGCCGCAACTTGCGCAAAGAGGTCGCGAAGTCGGTCAAAATCTATTTCTTCGATCTCGGCGTGCGCAACAGCCTCATCCAGAACTTTGCACCGCTCTCGGTCCGCAACGACATCGGCGCTTTGTGGGAGAATTTCTGTATTGTGGAACGGCGCAAATTACTCCATTATCAACGTCAGTTCGTCAACCAATACTTCTGGCGCACCTATGATCAGAAGGAGATCGACTACCTGGAGGAGACTGATGGTCAGTTGCGAGGCTACGAGTTCAAATGGAGCGCCACCGGTAGGATGAAAGACCTGACCGATTTTCTGCAAACCTACCCCAACAGCACTCTTGAGCGCGTCGATCGCAGTAACTATTGGCAGTTCTTGCTCTGAAGCCTAGACCCACACCAAACAGGATCCCCGCCAGGGCCAGAACCACAACCACCGATGGCGCCAGCGCGCCGACCGGCGTCATCGCGTGAAAGTCTGTCAGCGTCACGGCCGTCGGCGTCTCCTGATATTCGAACGCACCGATATCACAGCTTGCGCCCTGCGGACGCGCGACCCCGCGCTGATCCACGCCGCTGACCGGCAGCGCGGCGCAGACCGCATCGTCTCCCGCGTCGACGGCGGGGCTGTCCGGCGGCAGCGCGTAGGTGGGCGTTGGACCGCCGTTATCCGCCAGCAGATCGATGGCCGGATCGGTGTCGGGCAGGTCGCTGGGCTGGTCGAAGCCGCAGGTGTCGGCGTCTTCCAGGTTGTGGCCCAGCGATGCCAGCCCGCCGCCGTTGGCCTGGCAGTTCGCGCCCAGCGGCGCCACGTTGGCAGCCACCAGCGTGTTGACCATGGTAATCGTAGCCTGCCCGCCTGCGCCGATCTGATCGTTGGCGATGCCCCCGCCGTCGGTCAACGCGCTGTTGGAGACTACCGTCGCATTGATGAGGCGCACGGTGGCCGGCGGAAGGCCCGTGGCGCTGGCGTTGCTGATGCCGCCGCCGCTGCTGCGCGCCAAACCGGCCACGGCGTTTTGCGCGATCGTGCTGTTGGCGATGACGGTGGTCGCGGCGACGTTCTCGATGCCCGCGCCGCGCCCCTGTTCCGATCCGTAGCCGCTGGCCCGGTTGCCGACGATCGCGCTGCGGTCGATCGCTGCGCTGGAAGCGCCGTCAGGGGCGCTGGCGATCCACAGTCCGCCGCCGTGCGCGGCCAGGTTGGCCCAAACCAGCGTGTCGTTGAGCGCCAGAATGCTCACGCCGTTGCCTGTCGACCAGGCTGCAACTCCGCCGCCGCTGCCGTCGGGCGCATCGACGTCGTTGCTGGTGACCACGCTGTGGCTGATGGTCAGAGTCGCGCTGGAGGCCCCATCGGCGCGGCTGGCCAGTCCAGCGCCGCGCGCCGCTGAGTCGGCGGCGACGGCTGTGTTCAGGCTGACCTGGCTCTCGGCGACCGTCAGGTTGCCGTTTTCGTTGAAGACGCCGCCGCCCATGCCGTCGACTGCTATGTTGTCCCTGATTGTGGAGTGATCAATCCTCACTGCGCCGCGCACGTTGAGAATGCCGCCGCCATTGCCCCCCTGCGTCGTGTTGCCGGTCAACGTGCAGCGGTTGAGGGTCACGCCACCGCCGTCGTTGCGAATGCCGCCGCCCCCGCCCGCCGCGGCCAGGCCGTTGCTGATGGTCAGATCATTGAGCGTCAGATCGCCGCCGGCCAGCACGTGAAAGATGCGCAGCGGCAAGATTGGGCCTTCGTTGCCGTCGGCAACACGCGTCACCGTGGCGCCGTCGCCCTCGATGGCGACCGCGCTGGTGATAGCCGGCAAGCCGTTGTTGCCGTTGTCCACGTGATCGACCGCATCGAGAACATAGATCCCTTCCTGCAAGACGATCGTATCTGCGCCGGTTCCGCTGGCGCAGTCGCCGTGCGTGGCCGCGTTGTCGTTGGCGTTGACGACGGCCTCGATCAGCGAGCACTGGCCGTCCTGAGCCGCGTTGGGGTCGAAGGTGGTGACTTGGATAGCCGTGCCGGGTTGGGCTTGGGCCGCCACCGGAGCAACCAGATCAGCGGCTGGCGCCAACGGAGCGGCCAGGGCTCTGGCCGGCAGCAGACCGACCAGGAGGAGACACAGGAATAGCAATGGCTGCATGGGGTGTTTCATGAAGACTTCCTCCGCTAACGTGACAAGGAAACTGAAGGAAGTGACCCAGATCCGATGTCGCGTAAAGTCGCTTCGGGTTGAGAGGATCCGCCTGGATCAGCCAGGTGGATCCTCTCGCTGACATGGCCTTTTGGTCGATGTGACCGCCTTTACATGCGCATGTCCACCCAACAGGTGATCTCGGTGACGCCGTTGGGATAGACAGTAGCGCCGTAGTACGCCGTCATGTAGCGGTGGTTGCCGACCTCGATCTGGCATGGACGCTGGGTCTGCTCATAGGTCAGCTTGAGGGTCTCCTTGGGCCACGACGCCTCCTTGGGCAGTTGGCCCCAGCACGTGGCCACAATCTGGATCGGCGTTATCACGCGCACATCCTGCTTGACGTTCAGCGCATTGGTTGGCCTCATGGCTCCGTCCGGCAGCCAACACGCTCCGTCCTGGGTGACCGAATAGTAATCGGGCTCCGGCGGATTGGCCGACACGGGCACGAAGGCCAAGACCAACAGAACGACAGCCAACAAGAGAGACAGATGCTTGTTCATGGGTATCCTCCTCAAATGGATCACGCTGTTCCAGCCTGTGACAGACCCGATTGCGTTGTCTGACAATTGTCATTGAACAAGATTTTGGCGCTGGATGGAATCGATTTGCGATACCAAAAGCGATACAAGTGTGATATAATTGCGGCGTGTTTGAAGTTTGAGACCCTTGGGGTTTCTGTGACCAACGGCGAATCCTGGTCGACACTGCGACTGCGTTTGCGGCGATTCGTGATCGACCACGGAAACCCGAAGGGTCTGGCGCTCAGCCAAATTCAAATCCACCCATGCAGTTGCCGTGATCGGTCGGGTTCAGACGCTTTCCCAAATAGTCGGGCGTAATGGGAGTCGCAGCGCGGAGTTGCGAGGAGCTTTTGGGTGACTACAACCATGACGGCAGCCCATAACACCTTCGGCCAGTGGCTCAAGCGACGGCGCAAGTCCCTGGGATTGACGCAAAAAGAGCTGGCGCAGCAGGCAGGCTGCGCCGAAGTATCGCTGCGCAGGATCGAGAGCGGCGACCTGCAGCCCTCGGCGACTTTGGTCGCGTCCCTGGCGCAGGCGCTGGGCGTGGCCGACGCCAGCCTGCCCGGCCTGGTCTCCCTGGCACGCGGTACAGAGGATGACTTCAGCGCCAAGGCGCGCTTGCTGCGTCCCCAGCGCCCCAACAATCTGCCCGCTCAGCTCACCCCGCTCATTGGCCGCGCGCATGACGTCAGCGCCGTGCGCCGGTGGCTGATCGGCGACGGCGCACGGCTGATCACGCTGATCGGCCCGCCAGGCGTCGGCAAGACGCGGCTGGCGCTGGCTGTGGCCGAAGAGGTGTTGGAGCAGTTCGAGCACGGCGTCTTCTTCGTGCGTCTGGCGCCGGTCAGCGATCCTAACCAGGTCGCCGCGGCCATCGCCCAGGCGCTGGGCATGGAGCTGAGCGGCCCCAACCCGCCCGAACTACAACTGCGCGCGTACCTGGAGGAGAATCACTTATTGCTGGTGCTGGACAACTTCGAGCAGATCGTAGCCGCCGCGCCGTTGGTGGACGACCTGCTGCGCCGCTGCCCGTGGCTGCACGTGCTAGTGACCAGCCGCCAGCCGCTGCGCCTGCGCGGGGAGCGCCAGATCACCGTCGGCCCACTCCCGGCGCCAGCCGCCGCGCCGAAGGCGATCCCCGTCAGCGCCAAGGAAATGCTGCGCTACCCGGCCGTCGCCCTTTTTGCCGACCGCGCCGAAGCGGTGCTGCCCGACTTTGCGGTTGACGACGGCAACGCCATGGTTGTGGCCGAGCTGTGCCGGCGGTTGGATGGCCTGCCGCTGGCCATCGAGTTGGTGGCCGCGCGCGTCAAGCTGCTGCCGCCGGACGAGCTGTTGATGCGGCTGCACGGGTCGTGGCTGCTGTCGACTGACGGCGTGCGCGACGTGTCCGAGCGCCAGCGGACGCTGCGCGGCGCCATTGGCTGGAGCTTTGACCTGCTGTCCCCAGTCGAACAGACCCTCTTCACGCGTCTGAGTGTGTTTGTGGGCGGATGTACGCTGGAGGCGGCGGAGATGATGTGCGAGGATATCCTGTCGCCGGCGCAGGTACTCAACGGCATGGCTTCGCTGCTGGACAAAAACCTTCTTCACCGTGAGGCTGGTATGCATGGTGAGGCGCGCTACGTCAAACTGGAAACGGTGCGTGAGTTTGGCTTGGAGCGATTGGCCGTGAACGGCCAGGGCGACGAACTGCGTCAACGACAGGTAAGCTCATTCCTTCGCATCATCAAAAATGCTGAGCAAGCAGCTATCGATCCCTTGAGACTTCAACTTCTGCACCGGATCGACGATGACATTTACAATGTGCGGGCAGCGATTGCTTGGTCCTCAGGACATGATGTTCAAGCCGCATTACATCTTTCCACCGCAGTGATCAGGTGGTTGCGGGCACGAGGTCCGTATGAGGAAGGATGCCTCCTGATTGACAATGTTTTTGCTTTGCCCGGAGCTGATGCCGAGACAACTACTCGTGCCAATGCGCTGTTTGAAGCGGCGATGATAACACTCTACACTGGCGATACAGACAAGGCCCAAATCTATGCAAAGGAGTGCTTGACCCTCAGCACGAAGTTAGGGCACGACAAGGGAGTAGCTGATGCGGTTTTTGCCCACGGGAAAATCGCCGACTTTTGCTACCGCCGCGAGGAGGCTCGTGAGTGTTTTAGCAGGGCACAGGCGCTCTATCAGGCATTAGGCGACCAATCTGGCATGGCATATTCCTTGGCCATATTGGGCGATATTGCGCTAACTCAGCAGGACTATAACAGCGCCCGTGCGTTGGCAGAGGAGTGTCTCGAGGTTGCACGGCAAGGGGACTTCTCATTCCCATGGCCGCTGTCAACGCTGGCTATGTTGGCTTGGGTAGAGGGAGATTTGAGTACGGCGCGGCTGCTCTACGAACAACATCTGGCAGCCGAACGACCGCGCGGGAGTGAAGGCAGCCTTGCCATTGTCCTTAGGGAGTTGGGACTGCTTGCGACGCGCCAAGAAGATTATCCCGCAGCCCACGCCTTCCTAGATGAAGCGTTCATACACTTGAAAGTAATCGGTGAGGATTTCGCGCGTGCGTGTCAGTTGTATCTCGCAGCACTAGCCCAAGCCGAAGGCGATTACGGCGGAGCCATGCGACTGTATCGAATCGCCCTTACGGAATTGCCACAGTTTCAGTTTATGTGGGGACCCTGTCTGCTGAGTCTGGCGGCTCTTGCTGAGCAGTTGAAGCAGCCAGAACTGGCAACGCGGCTGCTTGGGACAATCGAGGTGGTGGATCATACTGTCTACCCGCTCTATCCGTTCGAGCGAGACGACTGCAATCGTCTCGCCGATGCAGCTCGTATTCACTTGGGCACAGAGCGCTTCAACAGCGCTTGGGCGGAGGGCAAAGATTGTCCATTCGAGCAGGCGACGGAGGAGGCTATCCTAACCCTGGAGGCAGCGTTGGATGATGAGAACGGAAAGGCGCTTGGCGCCGCCGGCGCCAAGCCCAACGGCGAGTTCCGCCAACACCGTCGAGATTAAGCTTACCCGCGTCACGACTGATTGACCTGTTCGACCCTTCGTCTTAGGATTTGCTGCTCCACAACTGGGAGGCATATCCTTGACGCAGGCGGTAGTCCGCACTGACACCCCAAAGCATCGCCAAGATGGCCAGCGCCCACAGCACGGCCGCAGGCGGCGCGCCGGCTGCCGGCTGCGCTTGCAGGTCAGCCAACGTGACCGCAGTTGGCGGCTGCTCGATCTCGAAGGAGGCGATGTCGCACACCAGCCCCTGAGGACGCAGGATGCCCCGTTGATCGACACCGCTGACCGGGGCTGCCGCGCAGGTGACGTTGTCGCCGGCGTCGATGGCCGGACTGCCGTCCAGCAGCGCATGAGTCGCGCTGGGGCCACCGTTGTTGGCTAGCGTTCCCAGCAGCGGATTGGTGTTGGGGTGGTCGCTCGGCTGATCGAAGTTGCACGTGTTGAGGTCCTCCATGTTGTAGCCGGCGGAGACATAGGGAGGAATCAACCCGCTGACGCCATCGTAGCAGTTGGCGCCGGCCGGGGCTGAATTGCCCGATACGATGGTGTTGACGGCTGTGATGGCCGCTGCCGCGCGAGCAGCGAGAGGCTTCGATTGCGCATGCGACAATCCTCCATGAGTGCTATGATCTTTCAGTCCTGAACGGTGCGCTTCACCGGTTTGCCCGGCGGGCCGGCTGAGAGGTAAAACCAACTCCCAACCGGCCCGTTGGAACAGATCAGGCTAGCCAGGTTGTCACGGCGCGACGGCGAAATGCACGCTGATGCGCCAACCGCTGCCCGATGTATCGGTCATCGTGACCTCCCAGGTGTAGCTGCCGCGCAGCTTGCCGCCGGGCGGGCCGAAGTCGACATTGTCGGCCAGAAAGAACGGGAAGTGGCTGTGACCGTCCACGTTGAACGGCGGGTCAACTGCATCAAGCGCCGGCACGTCGCCGTCGAAAACGAGGGAAAACGGCGCACCGTTGTGCGTCGAGGTCGCATTGACGTGGATCGGGAACAGGCTGTTGGGGATGACAGGGCCGGAGACAAAGTCAGGCGAGGAACCGGTTGTTCCGGGATACGGCACGTTCATCCAGGTCGTCCACACCCCCATGCCATTGGAGAACTCCGCCTGGTTGAAGCGCACGCCTTCGCGGTACCCCTGGTCTGCGACGCCGGCTGCCATCTCGCCGTCATAGGGAGGTTGGTGGGCCGCGCCTGGGCCAATCGTCAAATCAGGGTGATATTCGTGGTTGGGAGGGGGCAGCAAACCCTGCATCGTCTCGAAGAACTCGGCGTAGCCCGTGTCGACGGTGCCCACCGGCGCAGAGAACAGGTGAAAGTCAACCGGTCTCCAGGTTGGACTGCCGATCGGCGTGATGTGTACGCCTTGAGTCGGCGGTGGGCCGGCCGCCAAGGCAACGGTGGGCAACAACACAATGGTGCATGTCAACAGGACTCGCAACGCGGACCGAAAGAACTTCGGCAGGGTCATGGCAGATTTCGGCATGGTTCACGAGTGAACCTCTGTACCTTTACAATTGAATGAGTCGGGAAGGCGATTTTTTGGTATGATTAGCAGGGTCCCACCCACTAATCCACCAAAGGAGATCACCTTCCCATGACATTGTA
>JBAQCH010000198.1:0-13483 GCA_049294015.1 Anaerolineae bacterium | reverse complement strand
GTCTTGGCGCGGGCGCCGGGGCGCTGACCGGCCCCCACTGCGGCCGGAACATGGCGCGGATGCGATGCACCACCGGCTTGAACGCGCCGTCCTCCGTGCGCCAGGAGAAGAACGACCAATTGCCAGTGTCTTGCGACGAGAGGATGAAGAATGACGCTGAGTTGATGTACGGGTAGTTGAAGACTTCTTGCAGCCACTGGACATACTCGTCGGCGATGGCCTCGTCGGAGATGGGGTAGTTACTTTGACCGTTCGAGTTGCCGCACTCCAGGATTTCCAGCGTCTTGTTGGGATATTTCAGGTGATGGTACTTGAAGTTCAGCCCAAACGCCTCATCCCTTAACCGAGACCCCTGCCCGGGCGGAGTCTGCCAGTAGCAGTGGACGCCCAACCAGTCAGCCATTTGGATAGCAGGACGACAGATTTCCAGCCATGTCCGCTCACGGTGGTCTTGTTCTCCCAGCGCCAGGCCGGGAAAGCCGATGCTGGCCCAGGGGTGAGCTTCCTTCAGCCGCTGGTAGACCTCCAGGAACCAGCCGTTGAAGTTGCGGGCGTCGTCGTCCGTGGCGCCCCAGCCCTCGTAGCGCGCCACGTGGTTGGGCTCGTTGTGGACGTGGAACTTGGTGCAGTAGGGTCTGAGATTGGCCATCACCGGGATCATCTGGCCGGCGAACTGGCCGGGGCTGGGGTGGTGGCCGACGCCGAAGCCATCGCCGTGCAGGCGGGTGATGATCTCGACGTTGGGCAACTCGCGCTTCATGCGCTCGAAGTGGTGCGGCCGGGTCTGGCTCATGGGCTTGATCACCTCGACCCCCGCGTCGCGCAGGACTTGGAAGTCTTGATCGTGCCACTCTTCGTGGTTGCGGCCGTGGACGCCGACTTTGCAGGTACGTGTGGACATGGTTTCTCTCCTCAGGGATTTGATACCGGCTTTTGGGCTGAGTAGTCTGGTGATCAGGCGCGTGGCGCTTTTGCGACGATTCGTGCCTGAAGGCACGCGCGCGGTCAAGCGCCGGGCGTCTGTGTTCTTAGTCTATTGAACGATGGCGTCGCCGTTTCTGCACGACCTTGGCGCGGCGTGCGGGCAATTTTGGGTACAGGAAACGCGCCCAGCCCGTGCTGCGCCCCATCCTCCATCGTTCGACAGGGCTTCTGCTCCAACTCCAGACTATGCTTTTGGTCAGCGATGCGACAGGACTTAGCCTGTCTGGCTACAGAGATGGCCCCCGGCGCCAAAATCTGTCACTTGTTGCGGATATCTGCGGATCGATGAGCGATCGGGCGCCTGAAGCCTCGCATCGGTCAGGGGGACCGACAGGCGATGGCGACGCCAGAGGG
Organism: Anaerolineae bacterium; assembly: GCA_049294015.1. Taxonomy (GTDB): domain Bacteria; phylum Chloroflexota; class Anaerolineae; order JAAEKA01; family JAAEKA01; genus JAAEKA01. Next base: position 12,145 of record JBAQCH010000198.1, on the reverse strand, counting down.
ACGGGATCACAGCATCCATCCCTGGCAAGCAAGAAACCAACGGTTGTTAGCGATTATTGCATAAGTCAGCGCGCCTGTCAAGCCGTTTCCTGGGCGCCAGCCATGTTCGAACCTTGCTGCGCTGGGCGCTGGCTGACGACTCCTTGCTGCCTTTTGGGAATCGGCCATCTGGTGTAGAATAGGCCGTCCTCTGGTTAGGCGAGTACAGATCCCAGAGCTTGATGTTGACAAGGGTGTTATGCCATTCACACGATCTTCCACTGTACGTCGGCGGCGCTATGCTGCGGCCCAAGCTACGACGCTGGCGCTGAGAGCTGTAGCAGCGCATGGGCTGCGCCCGGCCCGCGGTCGGTTGGCGTTGCTATTATGCGTGTTGGCTGCAAGCTGCTTGGCTTCCTGTTCGGTTGCGACTGGCGGTGAGGGCGAGGGCGCGCAGCGCCGCGACGCCATCCTGCTCTGGCACAACCTGCCGGAGCCGGAGGCCGCGGCCTTCGAGGCCGTCATCGACCGCTATCGCCGCGCCAATCCCGGCGTCGAGATCCTGGTGCAGGAGCAGGGTCCCGACATGGACGCCGAGTTCGTGCGCGCGACGCGCTCCGGGCTAGGCCCCAATCTGCTGCTGACCAACAGCGCCGCGGTGCAGGCACTGGCAGGGTCCAACGCCATTCTGCCGTTGGACCAGCAGGTGGCCGACGACGATCTGGCGCGCTACCTGAGCGTGGCGCTGCGCACCCTGCGCCTGGGCGGCGCCCTTTATGGCCTGCCCATGGCGGTGGACACCCAGGTGCTCTACTACAACCGCCGTTTGACCGAGCAGCCCCCCACCACCCTCGACCAGCTTCTGGAGGAGGCCAGCCGGGGCCAGCGCATTCTGGTGAACAGCCAGTTCGTCGATGCCGTCTGGAGCGCGCGGCCGTTCGGCGTGGACTTGTTTGACGCGGCCGGCGCGCCGCGACCGACCACCGACGGCATCCCCAACTGGTTGATTTGGGTGGAACAGGCGCGCGACATCCCGGCCTTCATCATGGACGACAACACCGAGTCGCTGCGCCGGCGTTTTCTGCAGGGCGACGTGCCCTATTACATCGGCCACTCCGACGAGCTGAACCTGCTGGACGAGGCGCTGGGCCCAGACCTGGGCGTGACGCAACTGCCGGCTGGACCGGCGGGAAGCGCCGGTCCGGCGCTGACCACTGCCGCCTTCATGGTCAACGCCATGTCGTCGCAGGGGCAGATCGAACGCTCGCTGGACCTGGTGCGCTTCATTACCAGCAATGAGCAGCAGTCGGCGTTGATGCGCGACGCCAGCCTGGCGCCGGCCAACGGCCAGGTGCGCATCTCCGAGGGCCTCTATCCGCAGATCGCGGCTATCACCGCGCAAGCCCGCACATCCATCCCGTTTCCCAACGACCCCCGCACGCAAGAGGCCTACGCCGTGCTGGCTGACGCCTACAGCCGCGTACTGGCTGGGACTGCCAGCGCCACCGAGGCGGCGGCTGCCGCCCAGGCGACGCTGATCCAGGACTTTGGCTTTCCCAGCGGCCACTATACGGCCGGGGCCTGCACCGAGCGCGGCCAGTTGACGATTCTGGCCCTGGGCGCGGGCGAGCAGCTCGCGATTCTGCGCACGCTGGCCGACGGCTTCGCCAAGGTCTGCCCCGACATCACCGTGGCTATTCGGGGTACGCTGGCCGCGGGGATCGATGATTTCGCCGCCGGGGACGTAGCCCTGCCCGCAGCCGATCTTTACCTTCTTTCCCACCAGCACCTGCCTCGACTGCTGGCCGCCCAGGCGATTGGCCCTGTCGGCGACCTGATGGATCCCGCCTTGGTGCGGCAGATGCGCCCCATCGCCCTGGAGGCCATGCGCGTGGGCGACGTCCTGTACGGCGCGCCGGTGGTGGCTGACCTGCAAGTCCTGTACCAGAATCGGGCGCTGGCGGGCGATGCGGCCGGCACGCTGGCTGATCTGCGCGCCCAGGCCCAGGCCGGCGCGCCGGTGCTGCTGGATGGCTCGTTCGCCTGGGGCTTTTGGGGCGTCGGCGCGTTTGGCGGCCGGCTGTTCGGCGACGACGGTCAGTTCGTGCTGTCGCCGACGGCCTTGACTGCCTGGTTGACCTGGCTGCAGGAGTCGCAGCAGCGCTTCGGCATCCGCACCACGCCCGCGCGCAGCGAAAGCCGGCAGTTGTTTGTCGAGCGCCGCAGCGCCTACTTTGTCGGCCCGTCGGTGGACTACGACGAGTTGCAGGCGGAGATCGGCGATGGCGACCTGCGCGTGGCCTTGCTGCCGCTGGGGCCGACCGGGCCAGGCCGGCCCTTTGCTGTGTTCGAGGGCGTGATGGCGGCGGCGGCGCTGGCCGAGGATCAGCGGCCGCTGGCCGCTCGTTTTCTGAACTATGCGGCCAGCGTCCCCGCCCAGGATGATCTGCTGCGCCAACTGGGGCTGCTGCCGGCCAACAGCGCCGTGCTGATCGGCGCCTATTCCGACGTGACGCGCATGGCGGTGCAACTGCAAACGGCCACGCTGTTCGAGAACGAGCCGTGGGTGGCCACCGTTTTCGATCTGGGCGATGTCGCCTATCGCCAGGTGCTGCAAGAGGGTGTGGCGCCGGCCGATGCAGTCAGGCAGATGTACGAGGCGCTCAGCCTGGAGGCCGGCCGCTACGGCATCACCGTGCCTACGCCCGATCCAACGCCGCAACCCAGCGCCACGCCCACACCCGTCGCGCCCCAGCCGGCCAGCGACGTAACCCCCGCGCCGCCAGAGAACGGCGTCACGCCCACACCGGCTGGAGGAGGTTCATGATGGTCGATTTTTCTGTTTTGTTCGATCGTTTGGGCGAGCAGGTGACGTTGCTGGCCATCATGCTGCAGCGGCCATCGGTCCAGCGCCAGTTGCTGATCATTCTGGGCGTCTTGGTGTTGACCTGGGTTGCCTCCCGCATGTTGCACCGGACGCTCAAGCTGGCTGCCGAGCCATACCATCCCGACCGTTCCGAACCTGAGGATGCCGCGAGCGCGTCGCCGGCGCCGGCCAGCCTGCGTAGGCGCCTCGTGCGGGGCTTGCAGGCGGTTGACTTCATCTTTTTCCCCGTCCTGCTGCTGCTGCTCACCTACCGCGCCGTGTACTGGCTGGACCTGAACGGCTGGCCTGGCGGGTTGATCGAAGCGCTCAAGCCGATCTTCTGGTTGTTGTTGGTGTATCGGCTGTTGGTGCGCGTCGTGCTGGCCGCGCTACCCAAAGACCAATCGGAGCGCTTTGCCTCCGAGCTGCTGCGGCCTGTGGTTTGGATCTTGATTCTGCTGATCATCCGCAGCATTTTGTTCTCCACGCTGGGTCTGGGCGAGATCTCCTTGCTGCGCCTGGGAGACTGGACCATCACCCTCGGCAACCTGTTGGACGCTGCCATCGTGCTGCTGCTGGCGCTGATCTTGGGCGGCGCCGTGCGCAAGGTCATGATCAATGTGCTGGTGGCCGGCGAGGTGGAGGCGGACGTGGCCAACACGGTCAGCAACGTGGTGCGTTATGGCGTGGTCGGCCTGGGCGCGCTGGTCGGGATGGGCATTTTGGGCGTCGAGCTGGGCGCGCTGGCCTGGATCGGCGGCGCGCTGGCGGTCGGCATTGGCTTTGGCCTGCAAGAGTTGATCGCCAATTTCGTCAGCGGCATCGTACTGGTCTTCGAGCGTATCGTGCGGCCGGGCGATGTGATCGAGGTGGATGGGACCAGGGGCGCGGTGACCAAGGTCTACATGCGCGCGACCGTGCTTCAGACTCCCGACAATACCGAGATTGTGGTGCCCAATAAAGACCTGATGACCAAGTCGGTGCTGGCGCTGACCTACTCAGACCGCATCATGCGCGCCCGTCTGGACGTCAGCGTCGCCTACGATTCAGACATCCCGCTGGTGGAGCGTGTGTTGCTGGAGACCATTCGCAGCCACCCGCTGATCATCGAAGAGCCGGCGCCGGCCGTCCTGGTCACCGCCATGGACCCCCACAGCGTGCAGTTGATGGCTTTTGGCTACGTGGCCGAGTTCAACAACTGGTTCCGCGCCCGCAGCGAGCTGTACCAGATGGTGCGCGATGCGTTCGTGGCGCACGGCATCGTCGTGCCATATCCCCGCCAGGACGTGCGTGTGTTTGCCCCCACTGACTAGCGCAGCGCGCGACGCAGCACCTTGCCGTTGGCTGTGCGCGGCAGGTCGGCGACGACGTGGACGGCACGCGGACACTTGTAGCTGGCCAGGTGCCGGGCGGCGTAGGCCATGATCGCCGCGGCGTCGACCGGCTGGCCCGGCGCCGGCAGCACGTAGGCGGCCACAATGGTCTTGTCTGGCCCGACGGCCTCGCCCACCACCGCGCAGTCGGCCACGGCCGGGTGGTCTTTCAGCACCCGCTCCACCTCGAAGGGGGAAACGCGGTAGCCGAAGCTCTTGATGATGTCGTCCCGGCGGCCCATGAACCAGAAGTAGCCGTCGGCGTCGCGGTGGGCGTAGTCGCCGGACAGGAACCAGCCGCCGCGGCGCAGTGTGGCCGTCTCCTCCTGTTGTTTCCAATACTCCAGAAATAGCCCTGGATCGTCTTCCCCGATGGCGATCTGGCCTTCTTCCCCTATTGCCACCTCTCGCAGGTTCTCGTCCAGCAGCTTGACGTTGTGCCCCGGCTGCGACATGCCCACGGAGCCGGGCCGCACCGGCAGCCCCCGGCGCTGCGAGATGTAGTAGGAGCACTCGGACATGCCGATGGCCTCGTAGATCTCCTGGCCGAAGCGCGCCCGCCAGCCGTGGAGCACCTCGTCGGACAGGTGCTCGCCTGCGCACATGCAGTGGCGCAGCGTCGGCGCGTCGGCGGCCGTGTAGCTTGTTTTCTGCAGGATTTGGCGATAGATGGTGGGCACGCCGATGAAGATGGTGGCGCGCTGGCGGGCGATGCGCGGGATCCACTGCGTCGCGTCGGCCGGCCCTTCGGTGACGATAGCGGTCTGGCCCAGGTAGAGGGGATCCATCATGGCCGTGCCCAGCACGTATGTCCAGTTGAGCTTGCCGGCGTGCAGCACGCGGTCGTCGCCGTGGAAGTCGAACCAATGCTGCATGGCCGGCCGGCGGCCCAGCAGCGCGCGTTGGGCGTGCAGCACCCCCTTCGGATAGCCGCTGGTGCCGGAGGTGTAGACCAGGTAGGCCGGGTCGTCGGCGCGCGTCGGGTGGGGCGGGTCACAGTGGTCGATGGCGGCGAGGAGGGCGGTGAGGTTGTGGATGTGGAGTCCAGACGTATGGGCGGCCTCGGTGGCTGTGCCCGCATCCCCGCTGACCAGCACCACATGCCGCAAGCCGCAGGCGTGGCAGAGCGGGTCGCCCATGTCCGCCCACGACGCCTCGTCCGTCACCAGCACGGCCGCGCCCGCGTCGTCCAGCAACCAGCCCAGCTCCTCGGCCGTCAGCAGGATCGAGGTCGGGACAGGAATCGCGCCCCGCTTGATCGCCCCCAGGAAGACCACCGGGTAGGCGATATGGTTGGGCAGGCGGATCAGCACCCGCTCGCCTGCGTCCACGCCCAGCGCGCGCAGCGCCTGCGCGAAGCGGCTGGTCAGGTCGGCCAGCTCACGATAGGTGAGCTGCGCCACGCCCAGCGTCTCGTCCTCCACCACCATGGCGACGCGCTCGGCCGCGGGCGTATCCAGGTGTGCGTCGGTGCAGGCGACGCCGATGTTGAAGCAGGGAGGGATGGTCACCGCACAAACACCCGATAGCTCCAGGGGGCCATTTCCAGCTTCGTCGCCGCATCCAACTGCACCTGTGTCTGGACAAAATAGTCCGTGTAGCTGCCGTGATACAGGCTCTCTTCGAAGCTGACCGTGACGGGCTGGGCCGAAAAATTGAAGACCGCGAAGACCTTGTCCCGCTCGTTGGCGCGCACGAAGCTGAAGATCTGGCTCTGCACGCTGTTGGGCACGTGAACCATGCGCGCGCCCCAGGCCGCGTTCCACAGGGCCGTATTGGCTTTCTTCAAAGACAGGAGCCGGCGGTACAGCTCGCCCTGCGGGTGCTCGCGCCACTCGATGGGGTCCTTCTCGAAGAAGGCCAGCCGGCGGTCGTTGCCGGCCTCCTGGCCGTTATAGATCAGCGGCATGCCCTCGCTCACCACCGACAGCACGATGGCCGCGTCCAGCGCGTCGCCGAACTTCTCGAACTCGGTGCCCTCCCAGGCGTTGTGGTCGTGGTTGCTGACAAAGAGCATGCGCATGATGTCGCGCGGATAAGCCTTCTCGTTCCAGGAATAGTAGACGTGCAGGGCAAAGACGTCGACGTGGCCGTTGGCGAGGCGATGCATGGCCTCGTTCCAGCTCCAGCCGTAGGTCATGTCAAAGGCCGCGGCGTGCAGGTCCCGGTTCTCCCACTCGGCCAGCATGAAGACCGGCTTGATCGCGTCCAGCGCCTGGCGGGCCGTGTTCCAGAAGTCGGTGGGCACGAAGCCGGCCACGTCGCAGCGAAAGCCGTCCACATCCACCTCCCGCACCCACCAGCACAGTGCTTCCGTCATATACTGGCGCACGGCGGGCAGATCGTAGTTCAGGTCGATGATGTCGGGCCAGTCCCACCAGGGCGTGGGCCGGAAGTCCCCCTTCCAGTCGCGCGCATACCACTCAGGATGCTCCTGCACCAGGACATTGTCCCAGGCTGTGTGGTTGGCCACCCAGTCCAGAATGACGCGCAGGCCCAGGCTGTGCGCGGCCTGCACGAAGCGCTTCAGGTCGACCAGCGCGCCGAACTCCGGGTTGACAGCGTAGTAGTCCTTGACCGCGTAGGGGCTGCCCAGGCTGCCCTTGCGGTTCTGCTCGCCGATGGGATGCACCGGCATCAGCCAGAGTATATCCACGCCCAGCTCCTTCAGCCGCGACAGATGCGCCTCGGCCGCGCGAAACGTGCCCTCCGGCGTGAACTGCCGCGTGTTGATCTGGTAGATGGCCGCGTTCTTGCTCCACTCCGGGTGCTGGATGCGCACCTCTGGACCTGACCTTACAATAGCCGCTTGGGCCGGTCTCCGACCGTGCCCGTCCGTTTCCATTGACGGATGTGCGGCCAACGCATCGATAGTTGGCTGGTAACCGCTGGTATCTGACATAAACACACACTCCTATCCGCTGTTCTTGATCCGCTGTGGTACTCACTCCGGCCACCCCGCGCCCAGCCATGCCTCATACAGCGCGCGCTGCTCCGGCGTGGGGTCGGGCCGGGGCGTGATCTCCACTTTGTTGTAGGGCCGCTGCCCCAGCGCCAGCGTCGCCTCGCGCAGCTCGTCGCGGCGGAACAGCGTCAGCGTCACGCGGTCGCCCGGCTGGCGGTCGGCCAGGCGCTCGTCCAGCGTGCCCTCGCTGATCCGGTAGCCGTCCAGCGCCACGATCTCGTCGCCCACGCTCAGGTCGGCGTGGTAAGCCGGACCGTCGGCGAAGACTGCCTCAACCAGCGCGCGGCCCTCCTTCTGCCTGACCCGCACCCCCAGCCCAGCCCGCCGCTCGTCGTCGGCGCCCTTCCAGCCGTAGCTCAGCCCCAGCCCGGCCCGGGCCAGGTAGTCCTCGAAGGGCAGCTCGGCCACGCCGCGCACGTAGTCGTCGAAGAAGGGCTGCAAGCTGCCGCCGGCCACCTGCTCGCAGATGCTCTGGAACGCATCGTCCGGCACGCCCTCACCGTGCAGCGTGTAGTCGCGATAGGTCGTCACCAGCACGTCGTCCAACGAGCGCTGGTTGAGTAGGGACGTATCGAAACCAGAGTGAGCAGTGCGGCTGCGGAGCTCCAGGTCCAGGAGCAGGGCGATCAGGCTGCCCTTGAGATAGTAGGAGACTGACGTGTTCGGCGTGTTCTCGTCAGGGCGATAGAGCTTGATCCAGGCGTCGAAGCTGGCGGCCTCGGCGCTCTGCAGGTGGCGGCCCGGCGTCTGCGCCAGCTTGAGGACCTGCTCGCCATAGCTTTCCAGCGTGCGCTCCGGCGTGATCAAGCCGGCCCGGCGCAACAACAGCGGTGTGTAGTAGGTAGTGAAGCCCTCCATGACCCAGAGCAGGCGGGTGTAGGTCTCCCAGCGGTACTCGAAGTCTCGGAAGCTGGCTGGCGCGATGCGCTTGACGTTCCAGACGTGAAAGAACTCGTGGGCCAGCAGGCCGATGATTTTCTCATAATCGGCCGGCTTGCGGAAACTCCAACGGGGAACGGCGTTGCTGCTGGAGTTGCGATGTTCCAGCCCGCCGCTGCCGCTGTCGGTCAGGTGCAAGATAAAGAGATAGTAGTCGTAGGGCAGCCCGCCGAAGAGGTCGCGCGCCGCCTGCACCACGGCCTGCGTATCGTTGCGCAGCCGCTCCGGGTCCTCGTTGCCATGGCCCCACAGCGCGATCTGGTGCTGGACGCCGTCCACGTCGAAAGTGAGCAGACGGTGATTGCTGCACTCCACCGGGCAGTCGATCAGGTGGTCGTAGTCGTCGGCCTGAAAATGATGGCGCGGGTTGAGTAGGAACGTATCGAAACCCTCGTGCTCAGGCTCGTGGCTGCCGTTGCCCGCGCCGTTGCCCGCGGCCAGGGTGACTGGCAGGCGCGGCAGGCCGGTGGCCACCTTCCAGTCGGCGTAGGGCACGGCGATGCTCAGCGTCACGGGATGCCCGCGTTGGCCGGCCAGGTAGACGAACAGATTGGCGCCGTTGAAGTAGCCGTGGCTGGTGTCCAGGTGGCTGGTGCGCACGGTCAGCTCGTAGGCGTAGACCTTGTAGCGCAGGATGACGTTATGACCGGCTGGCGCAGGTACTCGCCACGTGTTCTTGCTGTGCTTGACCCAGGACAGCGGCTGCTGGCTGGCTGCGTCCAAGGCCTGGAACTCCTGCACGTGGCGGGCGAACTCGCGGATCAGGTAGGAGCCTGGCGTCCACGAGGGCATGACGAAGTCATAGCTGACTTGATCGAAACCGCTGACTGCAACCTCGACCTCGAACAGGTGGGTCTGCGGCTGGGGCATGGAGACTGTATAGTGGATGGTGGGCATGGCAATGGTCAATTGTCAATGGTCAATAGTCAATTGTCAATTGTCGATGGCCATACCCGACTGCTGCGATGGCAATTGACAATTGGACATTGACCATTGACCGTTGATCAGGGAGAGAGGACGAGGATGAGGGCGAGGCCGGCAAGGCCGACGGCGACGAACTCCAGCGCGACGCGGCGGGTGATCCGCCCGAGCAGGGTCTGCGCGGTCAGGCTGACCAGCAGGTAGAACAGCAGCAGCAGCAGCAGGCTGGCGCTGATGGAACTGAGGCCGGTCAACAACAGGCCGAAGGCGACCTGCGCCACTACGGCGCCGACGATGAAGGCGTAGAGCGCGACCAGCGGCGCGCGCGCCTGTGTGCCGCGCAGCAGCTCCAATGCCAGCAGCATGGCAACGCCGCCCAGAACAATTGCCCGACCTGCGGCCGGCCACGTGCTGGGAATGACCAGGAACAGCACCAGCGCCACGGCATAGCAGACCAGGTTCAGCACGGCCTGCGCACGGCGATAGCCGGTAGCCTGTGAGTCCAGGCTGAAGTAGAGCGCCACCAAGACAACGCTCAACAGCACGACCATCGCCAGCAGGAGGGCCGCCCAGTACGGCGGAGACGGCGCCCGCGGCAGCAAAATGGCGGCAATCAGCGTGACGGCTACTGGCAGAGCCCAGAAGCGCAGCAACAAGCGCAGCCTGCCCTGGCGCGCCAGCGGATGGGCCTGGACGACAGCCTGCGCGCCGGAGCCGGCCAGCAGCGCCAGCAGCAGCGGCAGCAGGTTGACCGCAGCGATGGGCAGGGTCAGGCTGCGTTCGCCCAGCGCCACACTCGCGCCGCGGCCCGGCAGGCTGACCAGCGCGCTGGTCGCCAGGGTGATGGCCACCCCCCAAACGGCAATGCTGATGCGATCACGGTAGTCGGAGTTCATGCTGCGATTGTAGTGTCAAGCGGATTGGATGTCAAAGGGCGGCTCTGCCGTCGGCAGCCAGAACGGGGCCGGCGCAGCGGTCCGACCCAAGCGCTGCTCCAACGCCCAAGCCAGCACCGTCTGGTCGCGCCAGGGGTGCTCGATCTGGCCGAAGCACATGGACTGCTCGTGGCCCTTGCCGCAAGCGATCACCACGTCCCCTGGCTGGGCCAGCTCGACGGCGGCCACGATGGCGGCTGTGCGGTCGGGGATGCGCAGGAAGTTGCGGCCCTCGACGCCGCCGGCCCGCCGCGCTCCCTCAGCCATCTGTTCCAGGATCATGTCCAGCGATTCTGTGCGCGGATCCTCGGCCGTCAGAATCGTCAGGTCGGCCAGACGGAGGGCGGTCTCGGCCATCAGCCCGCGCTTCTGGCCATCGCGCAGGCCTGCGCTGCCAAAGACCGCAATGACCCGGCCCGACGTCATGGGGCGCACCGCCTCCAGCGCGCGCTGCAGGGAGATGGGGGTGTGGGCGAAGTCGACGATCGCCACGAAGTCCTGGCCGCGCTCGATGCGCTCCATGCGGCCGTCCACGCCGGGCATGGTGGCCACGGCCGCGGCCAGCCTGTCCAGCGGCAGCCCCAGCGCCAGCCCCGCGCTGAGCGCGGCCAGCGCGTTGTAAACGTTGAAGCGCCCCGGCAGGGGCAGATCGATCCGGGCCAGCCCAGACGGCGTCGTGGCAGTAAAGGTTGTGCGCGCTGCTTGGTACACGATATCCGTCGCCCGCACGTCGGCCGCCGCGTCATCCAGCCCATAGCTGAGGGTCCAGTCAGCCGGGATGGCGCGCAGGTGTGGGTAAGAGGCGTCGTCGGCGTTCAACACCGCCGCCTTCGGCTGCTTATCTTTCAGCACATCCGTAGGTCCGGCTACCAGCCGGACATCCGCACCCGCGCCAACAACGGGCTTGTAAGCTGAAGATTTCAGGTTGTGAAACAGCAAGGCTTTCGCCCCCAGGTAAGCTTCCCACGTCCCGTGATAATCTAAATGCTCATGGGTGACGTTGGTCACCACGGCCACGTCGAAATCGACCGCGGCCACGCGGCCCTGGTGCAGGCCGTGCGACGTGGCCTCGAGGACGGCCGCCTGGCAGTCCGCGGAGACCATCTGCGCCAGATAGCGCTGCACGTCGGGCGCGTCGGGCGTGGTGACGTGCAGCCCTGTGTCCAGCTCATCCCGGCCGATGCGCGCGCCGACGGTGCTGATCATGCCGGGGTGTAGGCCGGCCGCGCCCAGCAGGTGATAGAGCAGGTTGCTGGTGGTCGTCTTGCCGTCGGTGCCGGTGACGCCGACGACGCGCATCTGCCGGCTGGGGAAGCCGTAGAAAGCTGCGGCCAGCAGCGCCAGCGCTGCCCGACTGTCCACCACGCGGATGTAGGGAACACCGCTCGTAGTGACGACTTCAGTCGTCTCCGGCGTCGATACAGCCGTCCCCACCACAGCCGCCGCGCCGCGCCGGATGGTGTCCGCGATGAAGCGATGGCCGTCGGTCGCGCCGCCCTGCACGGCCACGAACAGCGCGCCCGGCTGCACCTGGCGCGAGTCGGCTGTCACCTGGGTGATCTCAACCGCAGGCAGGCGGTCGCTGGCGGCGCCGTCTGGCAGCGCCTGGAGTAAGGTTGCAAGGAGAGGAAACATAGTTAGTGGCATTATACGGCGGCAGGGAGGGTTTGTCCAAGTCGAAACCGTGGGCGGGCGTTTGTTTCTGACAGGTGTTGGTTACTACTCAGGCTGCGGGTTAAACGTTGGTTGAGTAGCCATCTGCGGCGTACCGAAACCTAACGTTTAGCCCACAGCCTGAGTAACTACAGGTCTTGTCGCTGCTCGTCATCCCGCGGCCACCACGTCCACCTGTCCATCCTCCACCATCCACAGCGTGGTCGCAAAGCGCTCGATGAAGTAGCGGTCATGCACCACGGCCAGCACGGTGCCCTCGAAGCGCGCCATGGCCTGCTCGAAGCTCTCGCGGCTGGCGATGTCCAGGTGGTTGATCGGCTCGTCCAGCAGCAGGAAGTTGCAGCCGCGGCCGGCCAGCAGCGCCAGCGCCAACCGGCTGCGCTCGCCGAAGCTGAGCTGGCCCACCGGGGTGAAGACCTCGTCGCCCGCGAAGAGGAAGTAGTGCAGGAAGCTGCGCGCCTCGGTCTCGCCCAGCGGCGCGGCCGCGCGCAGC
>JBAQCH010000197.1:0-11388 GCA_049294015.1 Anaerolineae bacterium | reverse complement strand
GCGCACGCCAGGCCGCGCCACGGGCGCGCCGCACCAGCGCTGCTCGAATTCTTTTCGCTCGTCCTCGCTCTCGATCACAAACTCCAAAACCAGCCGCGGGCTGCGCGGCCCCAGCAGGCGAAAGTAGAAGTCGCCGCTCAGCTCGGTCTCGCCGGCCATCTGCACGAACTGCGCCCGGCTTAGCGGCGCGGACAGCTCGTAGTTGCGCAGCAGGTGGAACAGCTCATAGCTGTTGACGGCCTGGCTGGAGAAGAGCCACGCCGGATCGTATAGCACAGCCGTAGGCCCCTGGAAGGAATCGCGGAAGGAGAACAAGGCCCGTGTGATCTCGACCTGGCTCTGCACGAAAGCCCGCAGATCTTGCTGCTGGCGGCGACCGGCCAGCAGGCTGCTTAGGTGCGGCTGCAGCGCGGCCGGCTCGTACCGTCCCCGCTCCGGCTCCAGCCACTCGCACCAGTCGGCGACGTGATGGGCAGTATCCCGGTTGAGGGGGACTGCACCGCTGCGGGTGGCGTGCAGCCAGACCTCGCGCTGCTCGAACTTGCTGAAGAAGCCTTTCAGACCGCCCGGCGAGCGCCGGCTGTTGGGCGCAAAGACCGAGCGCACCCGCTCGAACAGGTCGTCTACCTCGTATTGCAGCTCTGGCGGCAGTATCTTGCCGAACTGGTAGATGGGCCAGAAGCTCTCGACGATGGCGTGGCTGCGGATGTAGCCGGTCAGGCTGTGCTTGGGCGGCAGCGCGTCGCATCCCAGGACGATAGCCGTGAACTGCGCCCGGCTGAGGGTCTGGCCATCGTAGCTTACCAGCGCGGCCGCAGCGTCCGGCGGCAACAGGGCTACGGCGTGGGACGGCGCGTCCGTCGCGGCTTGACCCAGCACCCGGCCAGCCCGACCGATACGCTGCACCAACTCGTCGCCATAGCGCGCATCGCAGACCACGAAGTCGATGGGCTGGCGGTTCTTGTCCAGCTTGCTGAAGTTGTAGCCGATGTCCACCGTGGGCGTGGCCAGGATCAGGCGGCGGGTCGTGGCGGCCTGGCGCTCCGTCTCCGGCTCCGGCCCGGTGATGCGTCCCAGGTTGGCCACGTCCATCAGCCGGCGCAGGCGGGCGTAGGCGCTGTTGACGGCGGCCAGCGAGCTGCTGATCAGCGCGCCGTCCTGCCCTTGGCGCAGCCAGCCGGCCACATACCCCGCGCCGCCTTCCAGCCACTGCTCCAGCGTTTCCCCCACCAGGGTCAGTTTCAGCGGCGCCAGCGCGGGCGTGGTGGGCAGGTCTTGCGCTTCGGCCGGCTCGTTGTCCGGCCCGACGCGCGTCCAGCGCGGCCCGAAGATGCGCTCCAGATAAGCCACGACCGGCTGGGCCGGCGTGGCCGAGAGCAGGCAGACCTTGCGGCCGCGCATGGCGAAGTAGCCCAGTTGGTCAAAGAGGGCAAAGGCGAAGAGGAAGTTGGCCAGTTGTTTGGCGTCGTAGTAGTGGAACTCGTCCACCACCAGGTAGTCGAAGCTGGTCAGAAAGCGCTCGAAGACGTTACGCCGGTCGTGCGCGCCATAGCGGAAGTAGAGCGCGTAGTAGAAGATGTCGGGGTTGACCACCAGGATGATCGGCTGGCGGCGCACGGCGCTGGGGTCGAACTCCAGGTAATTGCGAATCAGTTGTTGCAGCGTCTCGCCAGGGCGCTGGCCGGGCCGCTGCTCACGCTCGATGGCCCGCACCTCGGCCGCAGTGACGCGCAGCACCTTGAAGTCCAGGCCGTTGGCAGCCACGAAAGCAGCGATGTCAGCCGCGTGTTGGGCCAGCAGCGCATTGGTGGGCGCGATGAAGAGAACGTTCTTGCCCGTCTTGTCCAGATCGAAGAGATGGAGCAGGCTAGCCACCGTCTTGCCCGAGCCGGTGTTGTAGGTGTTCATCACCAGGTCATGGCTGCGCAGCGCCTCCAGGGTGCGCATCTGGTGGTAAAGCGGCCAGCGCGCCAACCTCAGCGGTTTGTCGGCCGCCAGCTTCTCGGCGTGGGGGAGGAGATGGATGGTAGTCACGGCAGTCTCTCGACCGCGAATCGCATGCCCACCGGCAGCCACGCGCCGTCGGCCAGGTGGTAGAAGCGGCCGCTCAGCATGGCATGGCGTATCAACGGCGTCGGCGGCACGCTGACCAGGTCGAACGTCTGCGGTCTCGCCTGTGCCGGCAGGTCGGCGGGGTTGAGGAGGAAAGGCACAAGTTGATCGGCCCGCTCCTCCTCCTGATAGCTGACTTCGACTGTCTCCACGCGCGCCTTGCTCATGAACTTGCCCAGGCGCACGTAGCGGGGAAGGACCTGCGGCTGGCGGCTGAGCACGTAGGCTACGGCCCGGTTGCCGATGGCCAACAGGCGGATGCGGCCATGCTGCGGCCGGTTTTCTAGCCCCACCTTCTGCCGCCGGCCGTCGGGCCAGAGCACGTACCAGGCCTGGCCGCCTTTTTCTGTCCACGCGCCGTCGGGTCGGGTGACGATGACGTTGTTGGCGAAGGCGTACCAGTGCGCGTCGGCCTGGGCGTTGAATTGGGTTAGCGTGAAGCGCGGCTGGCCCGTGATCGTGCCTGGCGTGACATACAGCCCTTGTTCGTTCAGCGGGCTCAGGTGATCCCGGTAATGGATGCTGCCGTCGTTGAAGTACGGCGCCTGACAGAAGCCGAACGCATAGGCCAGTGCAATGTTGCCCACCAGCGGCTCAGTCTGATAGACGGCGCTTACCTCACGGCTGCTGAAGAAGGTGGCCTCCAGCAGCGTCAGCTCGCAGCGATAGATGTGCATGGCCGCCTCCTAGCTGCGCGGGCCGTACAGCTTGCCCGTCCGCTGCAACAGGGCCTGGACCGCGTCTCCATCGTTATACAGGGCTGTGATTTCATCCACCATCCCGCTGACCTGACCGGCCGACAGCACAACAACTTGCCCTACGACGCGGCTGATCAGCTCGGCCGAGGCAGCCTGCACGGCTGCGGTGACGGCGCTCAGAGCAGGCGGGAAGTCCGGTTCGCTTGAGCCGTTGCGCAGATGGTCGTAGACGGCTTGGGTGAACTCCAGATTGCTGAAGATCTCCGTGTCGCTGAACACCACGCCGGCCAGCACGTTCTTGACCTTGCCGATGCGCGACGAGATAGCGCCGTAGCGGCTGGAGCGCAGCACATTGCCCAGCACGTAGCGGAATTCGTCGGCCGTCACATCGCGCATGGTCTCAATGTCCAGGAAAATCGTCTCCGGCTTGACGTATTCGTCGGTCCCGATGCTGGTCGATGGCTTGCCACTTTCTGGGTCGCGCATGGTGCTGTTGTCGAACAAGGCGTTGAACTGGCGCGTGTCCACCACGCTGTGGGCCGCGTGCAGGCTGAAGGCGTCGTCGGTGACTACCCGCGATTTCTGGGCGCCACCGCCGCCGGCTGCATAGCCGTAGATCATGCAGTCGATGCACTTCTCGCAGGGGTTGTTGCGGTTCAGTGAGCAGACGCCGCTCTTGTCGTCCTTAGCAAATAGCAGCGCGTGTTTGCGCAGCAGCTCGCGGCCGGTGCGGCGCTCCACGGCCGTTTGCTTGCGCTTGCTGATCACCACGCGCTGGATCACCTCATTGCCGGCCAGACTGGCATGGACAAACTCCTTGTTGAGCGGTTCGCCGCTGCCTTCGGTACGGAAGATCGCCTCAGACTCGATACGGCGCACCAGCAATAGGCTGATGTAGCGGCCCTGGGGGTAGTTGCTGTATGCCGGCAGAAAATGGGCAGTGAATTGGTCGATGATGGACATGGGAGTACTCCTGGGAATTGGTAGATTGATGAGATTGGTCAATCGGATCAAACGCCTGAAGCGTCATCTGATGACACTGCTTCGGGGATAGTGAGATTATCCTGGCCGGCTGGCGTCTTGGCGACGATCTGCTCGCGCACGTAGAAGTGGAACGCTGAACGCAACAGCTTGTCGTCGTTGAGCAGCTTGCGGGGATTGGCGCCGTACACGCCGCCTAGCACGTTATCGAACCATCCGTCTACGAACTGCTTGACAGCCTCCCACTTCTTGCGACCGGGCTTGTACTGCTCATCGGCGATGCGGGTCAGGTGGTCGAAGATATCCTGCACAGCGGCTGCCTTGAGGGTTTCCACGTCGGCTGCGCCGCCCATCTGGGCCATCTTCTGTAGGACATCGTCCAGAGGAAAGAGCAGGCTGCTCTTTTCCAGCGACCGACCGCGCAGACCGTTTTGCCAGGCAATCTGCGCCAGGCGTTGCAACTCGACATTCAACTGAGCCATGAAATCGCCTCCTCGGCTAAGAGCCAACGAACGAAGATGCGGATGAGCCTGTTGAGCCAGCGTCGTGAGCAAGCCACCCGGTCCGGTGGACTGGCTGCGCACCCGTCGCTCCAACAGCTTTTCGGTTTCGTAAAAGATGGTCAAGGGACTGCCCAGCAACGCCCTAACGAGCACGGCGATGCGGTCGGTCCCGTCGCTAAAGGTCAGGCGGCGCAGCGCGAACAGGTCGCCCACTTCCTGCCAGAGCGCCTGCAAGGGTCCGGGGCGGTTCGTGTCGCCCTCGAACTGGGCAAAGTCATTGCGCCGTAGCAGGCCGGTGCAGCCCAGGGGAATGTTGTCCACGTATAGATCGGGCATCTCCTCCTTGCCCAGCGGCGCCACGGCCATGTTGCTTAGCAGCACCTTGACGCCGAAGTGGCGCTGCAAGAGCAGTGCGTTCCACAGGGCAAACAGAAAACGTTCGGTATCGTTGGCGCCAGCCGGGTTGATGGGGAAGATCAGCAGATTGCCGGTGGTCTCAGCGTAGCGCGGTAGGTAGATGCCGTAGGGTTGAGGCTTGTCCTTCTCAGTGCGGGCGCGAAAGGTCGGCGTAGCTGTGCGATTGGCGAGATATGCGGTCATGGCCTCGGCCACATTCATGTTCAGCGCCTGCAACGCCGTGTCCTCGCTAACAATGCGGCGCACTGTGGCGTTGAGGCCCTGAATAAAGGGCCGGGTCAGGAAGGAGTAGGGATAGAGATGCAGATAGAGCGTCTTTTCACCACGCACTTCCGGGTAATTTAGCTTCTCCAACAGAAACTGCTGTTGACAGACGGCACAGATGTGCTTCTTCGGGTCACTGTGACCGCCACGCAGGCGGTTAGAGAAGGTTTGCACTGTGATGTCCGAGCGCACGTCGGCCGACATCCACTTGTCCGTAGGGAAAGGGCCGCTGCAAAAAACGCATTGGCGGTGCTGGCTTTCCACATAGTGGACCAAGCCCGAGTCGAGCTCAGAAGCAAATGAGCTGTTGTCGAATATGGCGTAGAGGCGCAGGTAGTCGGTAAAGAGCTGCGCACGCTGCTGTTCGCCCTGTCCGCCGCTTCCGGTGATAGCCTCCCCATCTCGCTCGATCCGGTGGTAGATCTCCTCCTCGCTCAAGGTCAGATCAGGCGCCAACACGTAAGCTCGATCCCATAGCGCATCGAAGTAGGCGTAGTAGGGCCAGCGCGCCTCTGGCAGTTCCATCAAACGATAGATGTGCTCCCAGGCGCCTGGGATTGCCTTGTCGAAGTGCTTGTTGAGGAAAATATAGTAGGAGCGAACCAGCTCGGCGTGTCGCAGCCGATTTGCGTCCAGGCTGACCACGTAAGCGTCGCCCGTCAGTGCCGCCTGCACCTGCGCGGCTTCGGCTGGGTAGGCCTTGCTGGCCTTGGCGAAACTGCGCTGCGCCCTCTCTCTGGCCTTCGCATTAACGTCAGCGGGATCGAACTTGCGACGTTGCACCCGATTGTCGATTTCCCGCCAGATGTTGCGAAAGGGCACGCCCAGCTCCAGACACTTTCCATCAACCTTGATTCCTTGCCCGGTGGACAGGATGAACTCATCGAATTTGCCGGTAGTCAGTCCGGCGATGACGCCAGCCACGCTGGCGCCGATGCGAGCCAGACCCTCTGAGCCAACTGCTATTATCTGGCCTTTTTCCGCCAGATAGGTCACACCATCGGGGTAGTAAAGCAGTGGGGTCAGACCATAGTGCGCAACCAGGTCTTCCACGATGGCGTTGTGGATCACGTTGGTCAGAATGCCGCGCTGCTCGGTGAGCCGATGGGAAAACAGGCGCAGCTGGCGCGGTTGGCTGCTGTCGGCCAGATAGGCGTTGACATAACCCACAAACGCCTGTTTGTGGGTTCGCTCCTCCAGCGTGTGCGAGAGATCGACCACATCTGCCGCACGCATCAAGTGCAGCAACGCATCAACTTTAGCTAACCCCAGCCGATAGACCGGCTCGCGGCGCGGGATCATGCGCTCGCCGCCGCTGTGATGGTGCCCAGAATGGCCGCGGATCAGGCTGGTGATATCTTCCAGGTACTCCTGCCAGGCGGGAAAGAAGCCACCTATGCCCAGTCTATGCACTTCCTGTGCGACATTTTCAGCAACGGCTAGTCTGTTGAAGCCCTGGTTGGTCTGGAGCACCTTGTTGAGATCATGGACTGTGAACGCCGTGAACAAAACTCGCGTCTCGGCGTCGGACAAGCCCAACAGGGGACGTAGGGTTTCCAGCACCTGGACGCCGTTCAAGACATGGCTATAGAGGCTCTCGCCCTGCTTGCCGCCCCATTGCAGGTGCTGGCGATAGCTGAGCAGCGCCTGGTTGCCGACATGGTCCAGGTACTCGGAGAAGACGGAAGCTTTCGTCTTCCCAATCAACAGTTCGATGTGTTGTAGATCGAATTCGGCCAACGGTCGTCTCCTATCAAGCCTGATAACTCACTCGGGCCGGTCGCCTGACCGAGCCTGCTTGCATTTCTTCATTGGTGCGCCTACTGTGTGGATGGCTGACTTATTCTGCTGTTGACTCATTCTACCACACCACTCTACCCACAACCGTGCGTAGAACCATGACAGCGCCTACGAGATTTCGTACAATCTCGCCATCTCCTGCACGATCGCTCGCATCTCGCGCAGCGCTTCGGGGCCGCCCAGCACCTGGCAGTTCTGGCCATAGTGCAGTAGCGTGCGCACGGCGAAGAAGAGGTTGCCAGTCTCGGCCCGCACCTCGGCCGAGCCATCGGCACCCAGGGTTACCTGCATCTCCTCGAAGTGCTGCGTCACCTCGCCCAGCCGGGCCACGG
Source organism: Anaerolineae bacterium (assembly GCA_049294015.1). Taxonomy (GTDB): domain Bacteria; phylum Chloroflexota; class Anaerolineae; order JAAEKA01; family JAAEKA01; genus JAAEKA01. The sequence continues at coordinate 4,281 of JBAQCH010000197.1, read as the reverse complement.
CCGGCGCCAATCGGTAGACCAACTGGTAGCGTTTGCCGCGCGGGCCGGACGGCGCCAGTTTGCTTTCCAGCACCTCGATCCCGTCCGCCAGAATACGATCCAGTCGGTAATGGATGTACTGCCGTGCGTCCCGGCTGCCCTCTGGCCCATCGGTCTGACGGCAAAACGCGTATAGGTACTGGTGCCGCCGTTGGGTGTCGAAGGTCAACTCGTAAGGCTCCACTGTGTGGCGGCGGGGTAGGCCATCCTCGTAGAGCGGAGAACGGTATGAGAAACGCAGCAAACGGCGGCTGGTTATCGCTCGTTCAACCCGTTCTTCTACGATCGGTGCAATCACGCCCGCATCCAGGCGGCGTAGATCGACGCGCAGCGCCACGCGTTGGCGCTCCAACTCCCTGCGGCGCGCTTCGGGCAGGCAGGCATGTAAGTGGTTGCGCAGCGCCATGACTCTGTCGTGATGCGGGGTATGCACTTGGAACGTATCTTCCAGGAATGCCAGAGCTGTCAACGCTTCATCGGGGAGATCGAAGCCAGGCAAGCCAGAAAACCCCTTCAATTCGTAGACGCCTGTACGCCGATCGAAGAACGCTTCGGCCCCCAGATAGTGCGGCAGACGTTCGCGCATATCTTTCTCAAAGGCGCTGATACGCCTGGTTTCAGGGCTAACGAGATAAGCGTCAGCACCCACGTTGTCGCGAACCGCAGCGACTAGCTCGATTTTCGTCGCGGGTCCGCGCAGCAGTCGCTGTACCAGGGCAAGACATCGTCGCAAGGTCATCCACTCGCTATCACGTGATCGCTTCATCGGTCTCCTACATTGGGGGAACATCGGGTTTCCCATCCCTACCGACGCCCTATAAGATGGCTCTGCTCGCACGCCATTGTACCGCAAGTCGCTGCGGCGCGCAATGATCCATCTCATGTTAAGGACTGACCCTGCCGGTGCTGCTGGATAGCGCTGGGGAGATGGCGGCACAACTTGACGTAACGTATCTACCAACAACCTTCTTCGTGGACAAGGCGGGGATCATCCGCAGCCGCGTGCGGCGAGCGCTGACGCTGGAGGAGATGCAAGCCGCGCTGAGGGCGCTGCAACAGGCCGCAGAGCGACGCTGATCAGAGGGCGGGACACGGATGAACACAGATGAACACGGATCAGAAGAAGGGGGGTTCCGAACTCCGATCTGTGTTGATCTGCGTCAATTCGTGTCCAATCCATCCCCCTGCGCAGCCACAAACTGCACCGCCACGCCCAGCTCCTGCTCCATGCGCCGCGCGCAGCGGGTGATCTCGTCGTTGCTGGCCGCGCCCAGCAGCACCAGGTCGACCGGGTGGTCGCGCAGATAGCCCTCCAGCGCCTGGCAGACGTCGCCGTGCAGGATCACGCTCTCGGCTGCGACCCCTTGACGGCGGGCGCGATCCCGGGCCAGCCGCAGGCTGGCCTCGCCCAGCCAGGCCAGCTCCGCCCGCGCCGCCGGACGCAGGGCTTCCTCCAGCTCGCCTAGTTGGCGCAGATCCACCACGTGGACGAAGACCAGCCGTTTCTGTTCGACCCGGGCCAGCTCGACCGCAGCGCTCTGCACGCTGCGGCTCTGGACGCCGTTGCCGGTGGCGCAGACGATGACACCCATGAAATGCCTCACGTGGACGCGTCGCCAGGCTGAGGGCGGTCGGCGTATTCGTCGAACCGTTCCCAGACGAGAATCTGCCGGTCGAGCTGGCCCAGCTCCTGCTGATAGACCTCCTCGCCGATCACGCCCCGGTGCAGCGCCTCGGCCAGGGCGTTGCGCTTGGCCCGCAGCAGCTCCTGGCGCGTCTCCACCAGGATCCTGCGCTCCAGCTCTGGGTGCTGGTGCAGCACGGCCTGCATGTCCTCCTCTGCCATGTCGCTGATCGCGCGCCAGGCCGGCTGGGCCAGCAGCCCTTCGTGGTGCAGCGTGTCCAGCTCGCGCCGGCTGGCCCGCAGCATCAACAGCCGCGCCAGTTGGTGCTGTTGCTGGGAGGTATGGGTCAGGTTGGACAAGCCCAGGCGCTTGATCAGCGGCTCGATGGTCAGGCCCTGCACAAGCAAGGTGAAGAGCACCACGCCGAAGGTCATCAGTTGCAGATCGCCGGAGCGGGGGCCGGTCAGGCTCAAGGCGAGCGCCAGGCTGACCGCCCCGCGCAGCCCGCCCCAGAACATCACGTGGCGGTAGCGCATGGGGATGGGATCGCGCCCGCGCGAGCTGAGCCAGGCCATGCCGTAGACCACGATCGCTCGGCTGGCCAGGATGGCCAGCACCGCCACCACCACCGTGCCCACGTGCCCCAGCAGCGCCGTAACGTCGATCTGCAGACCCAGGATCAGGAAGACGGCTGAGTTGGCCACGAAGGCCAGCAAGTCCCAGAAGTTGTAGAGCGTGATGCGGGTGGTGGGGGAGAGCTTTTGCAGGTCCAGGCTGCCGATCACCAGCCCGGCTGTCAGCACGGCCAGGATGCCGCTGACGCCCAGGCTCTGGGCCGCCACGAAGGAGCCGAAGGCCAGCGCCATGCTCAAGGTGGTCTCTACCAGCCGGTCGTCCAGGCGGCTGACGATCTGAGCCGCTATGAAACCGGTGGCCAGGCCAACCAGAATGCCGCCGCCGGCCACGCGCACGAACTCGAACAGGCCGTCCAGCAGGCGCGGCTGAACGGCCGCGCTGCCGGCTGCGGCCACGGTCAGCGTGAACAGCACCACAGCCACGCCGTCGTTGATCAGGCTCTCGCCCTCCATCAGGATCGACAGGCGCTTGTCCACCCCCAGGGTGCGGAAGAAGGCAATTACCGCCACGGGGTCGGTGGCCGAGATCAGCGCGCCGAAGACCATGGCCAGCGCGATGGGGATTTGCAGGGCGAAGCTGACCGCAGCGCCCACCAGCAGCGCGGTGATCAACACGCCCGGCACGGCCAGCAGGAAGATCGGCAGCCATTCCTTGCGCAGCGTGCGCAGATTCATGCGCAGCGCGGCCTCGAAGACCAGCGGCGGCACCAGCAGGGCCAGGATCAACTGGCTGGTGATCTCGTCGCTGGCGCCGTTGCCGTGGGGAAGGGCGATCACGCCCTCAGGCAGCTTGACCAGCCCCTCGGTGGGCAGCACCGCCAGCGCCAGCCCAGCCAGGACCAGTGCCACGGTGTAGGGCAGGCGCACCCGGCGCACGACGATCGCCACTGCGCTGATCAGCAGCAGCAGCAGGACGAAAACGATCTCCTGCTGAATGAGCGTGGGTTCAGGGCTGGCCTGAGCCCCAGGGAAATGAAGCATCGATGGCTTTCTCGGCCGGGGCCGACGGTGGGGGAGAGAGCGCCGGCTGACAACGGAGCGAACGCGTTCCTGTCTGATGTCCCTTCGATTGTACCTGATTATGCCACTGTACGCTATGATCTGGATCATAACTTCACGTCTTGCAACGGCATTCCAAGCCTTCGTGTCGATTTGCAGCTTTCCTGATCTCGATTTTCGCGTAGTCGCTTTACGAAAAAACCATTCAAACAGACTGGCTAGCGCATGCGCGCAGTCAGCGCAGCCCCGCCAGTCCCAGGCCGTTAGCAGCGCAGCAGCCCACAGCGGCGAAGCTCCTCTGCTTCACCAATCCACCAATCTACCAGTTACCAGTATGCCAGCTCAAGCCTTAAACGCTGCATCCTTGCGATCCGTCGCTCGGTTTAGTCGGATATAATATACATAACAACCCTAGTGTGTACATAAGTAAAACCCATATCTACTCCTCCCAGGGCCCTAACCTGGCGTCCTCCGCTTCTTGTCGCTTGACTCCGGTGGCCCAAACTGGCTCAACGCGCCTCTGCGGCACTCGCATGCATCAGAAAACGCGTGGATTGCGCCGTCTTCAGGCCAAACGTGATAGGCGCGGTTGCGCGTCGCCTAGCGTCAACATGAGTGGGGCCAGCGCCTCCACGAGATCGCGCAATGCCCTACGCAGCAAAACGCAAACTCCTTGTAATGTGATAAGTATTATGTCAAATACTTAGCTGATCGCTTCACGGGTTCGGTGATCAATCGGCTGGTCATCCTGGCTGTTCGATTGCTCCATCATGCTGTGACCTTCCGGCATTCGCTGTTCTTCATCCGTTGTAGCCTGCCTCGTCACCCTCCGGCATCCGCTGTTCTTCATCCGTTGTAGCCTGCCTCGTCACCCTCCGGCATCCGCTGTTCTTCATCCGCTGTAGCCTGCCTCGTCACCCTCCGGCATCCGCTGTTCTTCATCCGTTGTAGCCTGCCTCGTCACCCTCCGGCATCCGCTGTTC
>JBAQCH010000196.1:0-1577 GCA_049294015.1 Anaerolineae bacterium | reverse complement strand
CAACTAGATTCGAGCCGCGCCGCTCTTAGCGCTGGATGAGCGGCAGAAAGACCTGCCGGGGCGGCGGGGTGATGTTGCTGATCCCGTTGCCGACGGCTGGAGGATTGGCGCTGAGCGACCAGAGCGCCAGCGTCTGCCTATCGACCCGCCGCACAATGCGCACTTGCCGCGTGCCGTTCACGTAGGGCACGGCCTGCTCGATGCTCAGGTCGTTGTCCTCGCCCTGCGACTGCTCGCTGAAGGGATAATCGGCTATCAGTCCGCCGTTGCCGTTGTAGAGCCGGATCGCATACTCGCCGGCCCGCAGCGGCGGCACGCTGGCCGGGTTGCTCATTCCAGAGTCGTCGGCGTGTCCACCAGGGGAGTTTCCGACGTAATCTCGGTTTGCGCCTGCGCTGGATGGGGCAGCAGGGCTGTCAGCAGGATCAGCAGCGCCAGCCAGCGCAGAACCTGGGCATTTTTGCTCGGGCCGGTCTTCGACCGAGCCCGCCTGCCCTCATCGACGTTGGCACGCCCAGTGTATGGGTGGCTGCTTGGCAAGCCTCGTGGTTTCATCGGTCTCATCCCTTCTCCTGCAGGCGTCCAAACAACACAGCCAGGTAATCGGCGATCTGCGACTCGGTGCTCAGGGCCAGATTGTCGGCCGCGAAGCGCAGGAAGACGTAGCGGCCATCCTGCAGGGCCTGCACCGCGCGCAACTGGCTGTCCGGGATGACCCAGGTGTAGCCCTCCTGCACGTAATCCGCCAGGCTGTTCACGGTTACGCCAGCCAGCCGATTGTCCGGGTTGGTGTCCGTATGCCACTTGACCAAGGTCTCCCCGCCGGTGTAAGCCTGCACGTCGAATTCGGTCTGCTGGGCCGCGTCGGTCGGGGTGTAGAACCACATGCAGGCAGTCCAGCCTGGCATGACCGTCTCCATCAAGTTGTCGGGCTTGACGCCGATCATGCGCTGCAACTCGTCCGCGGGCACCAGCTCGGCGCAGGGAATGGTCAGTGCGGCCGGCGCACCCGCGGGCTGCACGGCTGCCGGCTCGGCTACGGCCGCAGTCGTCGGCGCGGATGCGATGGTGCTCGGCGTCGGTTCGACCTGCGTCGTGGTCTGACCGCCTCCGCACGCTGCCAGGGCTAGTACGACGAACACCGTGAACAAAACAGATCGGACGTAAGGCGTGTATCTCATGGTTGTCTCCTGTTTCTGTGCGCCGGCCACCAAACCGGCAATAGTCTTCGACGTGATCTCATTCGGCGCTTGGCCGATGGCCGCGAGTAACGCGGCTTTGTCGCCGTGCCTGACCTGAAGCGGACGGGCGCCGTTGTCGAAGGTCATCTCTATTGTGACCGAACTTTGTTTGCATGGGGTCACGCACCGCGTTACAATAAGCGTGACAAGATCATGGACGAACTCGCCGAATTCTCTTTCGGGTATTGGGTGCGGCGACGGCGACGCGCGCTTGACTTGACGCAGGCCGAGTTGGGCCGCCGCGCCGGCGCCAGCGCGGCCGCCATCCGCAAGATAGAGGCGGACGAACGGCGGCCGTCGCGCGAGCTGGCTGAGCACCTGGCCGCGGCTTTGGGG
>JBAQCH010000195.1:0-8042 GCA_049294015.1 Anaerolineae bacterium | reverse complement strand
GGCGTGGCGGCCGGCTTCGCCAGCGCCAGCGCGGCCCAGGTGTGCGACGCTGCGGGTGCGACGGCCGCAGCCATGCAGACGCTGGCCTACGCGCTGGCCAACCTGGATACCTCGTGCGCGGATGGCTCGTGCGACCTGCGGCTGCGGGATGCGGCCGTGGACGCAGCCAACAGCGTGGCAACCTACGCGTCGCTCTACTTCCCGCTGGCCGACAGCGCAGGCGACCTGACGACCCTGGCCGCGACCCTGGGCGGCCACACCACGCCCAGCCAGATCGCCGCCGACATCGTCGACCTGGGCGATGCGCTGGCCGCGCTGGGCGGACAGTTGTGCGAGATCAGCCAGCACCTGCCGGCCGTGCGCTGGCGGCCCAACTTCAACGCCGGCCTGCCCGGCCAGCCCGTGGACTTCACGCTAGAGCTGACCAACCGCGGCACGGTGGCCACCAGCTACGCGGTGACCCTGACCCTGCCGGGCGGCGTGAGCAACGTCAACCCTACCGTGGCGGCTGGCGCGACCTACACCGAGACGATCCCTGCCAGCTCCCCAACGCTAGGACAGTTCTCGCTCTTGGCCGAGGCCGAAGCGACCGGCGCGGGCGTGGCGATGCCCGGCATCAGCGCGGCGGCCACCGGCTGGCTGAACGTGGTGGACAAGTTCGTGCAGATCACGGCGGTGGTGGTCGATCCCCCCTTCGTGGAGACCGGCGTCAGCAGCACGACGTTGAGCATCGACGTGGCCAACGTGGCCAACGTGCGCCGCGACGCCACAGCCCGCACGCGGCTGACGGCCGAGGGCGGGGCGCTGGCCTACAGCGCGGACATCCCGCTCCTCCTGGCCGCCGGCGCGCCGCAGCGCTACGAGCTGGCCACCGTGGACACCTCCGGCTGGAACGCGGGGCTGTACACCGCCACTGTGGAACTGCTGGACGCGCAGGATGCGCTGATTCCCGACGGCAGCGGCTATGCCTTCCTGGCTGTGGGGCAGGCGCTGGGCGTCAGCCACGCGGTGGCACCCACGGTGCTGCCGCCCGGCAACGTGACCGTAACCACCGTCATCAGCACGGAGATCCTGGTGGACACCATTCTGCCGGACAGTGGGGCCGAGGCGCTGCCGCTGTGGGAGCCGCAGGGGCTCAGAGCCGGTGACGCGTGGATCGTGACCCGTGAAGCGGGCGGCGACGTGGTGTCCGCGGTCGACCAGTCGGGCGTGAGCATCATGCTGACGCCGGCTGTGGCGGAGGAGATTGAGGTGGACGCGGGGCTCACCCTCACCCCAACCCTCTCCCAGGGGGAGAGGGGGCCAGAGGGGGAGAGGGGGCCAGAGGGGAGGCCAGAGGGGGAGAGGGAGCCGGAGAGGGAGGGGGAAGAGATCGTCGAGGAGATCATCCCGGACAACGAGAGATCGGCACTGGCGGCGGTGACGCGGGCCGAGCAGACCGGCGCGGGCTTCACCTACGGCGGTAGTTGGGGAGCGCTCACCAACAGCTGGGCCAGCGGCAACAGCTACGCCCGCTCGCGCACGGCCGGGCACACAGTCAGCTACGGGTTTACGGGCGACTGGGTGACGCTGGGTCTGTTCGGGGCAAGCTACCACGGCCGGGCCGAGTTGTTCATCGACGCGGTCAGCCAGGGCGTGATCGACCTGTACCGGCGCGAGGATACGGCCTTCAGCCTGTTCTTCGACGGCCTGGGCGGCGGCGCGCATACCATCTCGCTGACTGTGCTGGGCAGCGCGAACCCCAAGAGCGCCGACAACTGGGTCGGCATCGACTATGTGGACACCTGGGACGGCGCAGCCCTGCCCGACGGCGCGTTCGAGCAGACCGACCCGCGCGTCTTCCTCAGCGGCGGCTGGAGCAACGTCAACGACGCCAACGCCAGCGGCGGATCGTACATCCGCGCCAGCGCCGGCAACGCCTGGTTCGCCTTCAGCGGCGACTCCTTCACCTACCGGGCCATGACGCGCAGCGCGGCCCACACGGTGCGCCTGTTCGTGGACGGCGTGCACCTGACCGACCTGGACCTCTTCGACTGGGGCAATACGCCGCGCGTCTTCTCGTTCCAGGGCTTCGGGCCTGGCCTGCACGTGGTGCAGGTCAGCAATCTCAACGACGAGGGCACGGTGGACGCCTTCAGCCAGCCAGGCTCGGCGCCATGGACCGATCCCAGCCCGCCGCCGGCCAGCTTCCAGCGCTACGAGGAAGACCACGCAGACTGGCTCTACAACGGCGATCCGTTCACCATGACCGTGCGCACCTGGACGAGGGAGTTCGTGGGGGCGACGGCGCCGGCCGCCAGCCAGGGCCAGTTCATCTGGTCGACCACGGCAGCCGACAGCGCGTCGCTCCTCATCGACGGCAGTTGGGCTGCGGTCGGCTTCGTGGGCGACAGCCAGGGCGGCAGCGCGGAGATCTTCCTGGACGGCGTCAGCCAGGGGATCATCGACACCTACCGCCGCGAGGTGGAGCCGGTCAGCTTTACGCTGGGCGCGCTCAGCCCCGGCAGCCATACCATCAGCATCAACGCGCTGGGCGACGGCCGGGTCAAGCTGGACTACCTGGACGTCTGGGACGGCGTAGCCCTGCCCGACGGCGTGTTCGACCACAGCGGCCTGGGCCGCTTCTACCTGGACGACAGTTGGGATCGCCGCACGTCCATCAGCCCGGCCGGCCAGTACCTGCGCAGCGGCGTCGGCAACGCCTGGTTCCCCTTCACCGGCGATAGCGTCACCTTCCAGGGCTGGAACGACGGTTCGGTGCGCACGGTGCGGCTCTACGTGGACGACAGCTACCTGGGCGCCTTCGATCTGAGCGCGTCGACCACGCCAGTCTGGTCTTTCGACGGGTTCGGCGCGGGCGTCCACGTGCTGCGCGTGCGAGGCTGGCAGAGCAACGCCACCATCGGCGCGTTCGCCCAGCCCGGCAGCGCTCCCTTCTACACCCCGCCGGCCATCGGCGCCTTCCAGCGCTACGAAGAGGACTGGCCGGCGATCCTCTACAACGGGCAGCCGTACAGCGCGACCGTGGCCACTTGGGCGAGGCTGGACAACGCCACCGTCGGCGGTACCAGCGGCGGCCAGGTGATTTGGTCGGCCACGGCCAACGACACAGTCTCCTTTGCCTTCAGCGGCGTCAAGGTGGGCGTGAGTTTCCTGGGCAGCCGCTTCGGCGGCCGCGCCGAGATCTTCATCGACGGCGTCAGCCAAGGCGTGATCGACACCTACCGCAACGAAGACGACATGCTTAGCTTCTACTACGACGGCCTGGCGGTCGGGCCGCATACGCTGGCCATCAACGTGCTGGGAACGAGCCACCCCAACGCCAGCAACGCACGCGTCTACTTCGACTACATCGACGTCTGGGACGGCGCCGCGTTGCCTGATGGAACGTTCGAGCAGGACGACAGCCGCGTGCTGCGCAGCGGGGACTGGTATAACCAGGCCGACGCCAACGCCAGCGGCGGCAGCTATGGCCGCGAGGGCCTGTTCAACCAGGCGTCCATGTGGTTCCCCTTCAACGGCGACTCGGTGACCTTCCAGGCTATGGCCCGCAGCGACGGCGACCAGTTCGCCATCGCCAAGATCGACGGCCAGTTCGCCGGCTATCTCAACCTGTACAACAGCACGACGGTCACTCGGACTTTCTCGTTCGACGGCCTGGGCGCGGGGCTGCACGTGCTGCACATCCAGCGCCACCGCGGCGAGCTGGCGGTGGACGCCTTCCGCACACCGGGCAGCGCGCCCTTCTTCACGCCGCCCAGCTACGCCGGCATCGTACGCCACGAGGAGAACCACCCAGACTTGCGCTACGGCGGCTGGCCCTTCAACCAGCGGCCGCAGTCTTGGAATTTGACCGGCATCGCCCAGGCCAGCGGGAGCTTCGTCATTGGCTCTGGCACAACCAACAACACGGCCTCCTTGCAGTTCAACGGCACCTGGGTCAGCGTCGGCTTCCTCGCCCGCAACAACGGCGGCCAGGCCGAGGTGCTGATCGACGGCGTCAGCCAGGGCATCGTCGGCCTGTACAGCGCAGCCGACGACGTCCTGTCGGTGCAATACGGCGGCCTGAGCGCCGGACCGCACACCGTCGAAGTGCGGGTAGTCGGCGCGCCCGATCCGCCCAGCACGCAGAACGGCGTCTGGATCGACTACATCGACACCTACGACGGCACGGCGGTGTCCGACAGCTTCAGCAACGCCAACCTGGCTCAACACAACGGCCGCGTCCACTTCAGCGACTACCTGGGCACCTTCCCAGCCGCCAACGGCATCGAGGGCGACTACGCCGGCATCAGCCTCGGCCAGCCGGACGCCAACGTCTGGTACAGCTTCGTGGGCGACGCCGTGACCTTCTACGGCTTCACCCGCAGCAACAACCCGACGGTGGACGTTTTCATCGACGACGTGCTGGTGGCCACCGAGACCATGGACTACGACTTCACGGACTCGCCCATCGCCTTCCACTACACCGGCCTGGGCGACGGACCGCACGTGCTGCGCATCAACAACACCAGCAACATGCGCGTTGACGGCTTCGCGGCCAACCCAACGGCGCTGGTGCCCTACCTGCCCATGGTGGAGTGGTACGACGACACGCCGGCCGGCAACGGCGCGCCCTTCTTTGGCAGCCTCGGCATGGTCAGCGGCATGGCGGCCGGCGACATCAACAACGACGGCATCGTCGAGCTGGTCTTTGGCTCTGATACCACGGCGATCTGGGGCAAGCTGTTCGTCTACCGGGCCGATGGCGGCGACAGCGGCGACGGCGACCCGATCCTGTGGACCAAAGACATCGGCGGCGCGCCGGTCAATCGCGCCATGATCGGCTCCATCGCCCTGGCCAACCTGGACGGCGCGCCCAACAGCGAGATCATCGTCCACAGCAGCAAGGACTTGCGCGTCTACGACGCTGCTGGCAACCAACTGTGGAGCAACGTCGCGCTCAAGGGCTTCGACATCCTGGGCGCGCCGGCCATCGGCAATGTCGACGCCGACCCCGAGCCGGAGATCGTCACCAACGCCGACAAGACGCTGGCCGTGCTGGACGGCGACGGCACGGTGCTGTGGACCACCACCTTCGTCGACTATGTCGTGCCGCCGCTGCTGGCCGACATGAACGGCGACGGACGGCTGGACATCATCGCCGCCGACTACGGCGACGGCTCGGCCGGCCGGCCCACCAACGTGCGCCTCTACGACTACAACCTGGGCGCGCCCGTGCTGGAGTGGACCGTGCCGATCACGCCGGCCATCCGCACCGGTGGGCTGAACGGCCTGCTGGGCTCGCACGCCGTGGGCGACATCGACGGCCAGCAGCCGGGCGGCGACCCCGGCCCGGAGATCGTCATCAGCCACAACGGCAATGTGACGGTGTTGGACGCCGACGGCTCGACCGTGTGGACGACGGCCCTGGAGCCGGGCAATCCGGGCGGTGTCAGCATCGCCGACATCGATGGCGACGGCGAGGTGGAGATCGTCACCGGCATGAAGCACGAGTTCGCGCCCGGCCAGACCGGCAAGCTCTATGCGCTCAACGCCGACGGCACGCTGCTGTGGGACGCCATCGCCGAGGACGGCACGTCGGCCAACTCGGCCTCGGTGCTGGACCTGAACGGCGACGGCGTCTACGAGGTGGCCTGGACCGGCCGCGAGCAGGGCTTCACCATCTTCAACGGCGCCACCGGCGACGTGATCTTCTACGAGCCGCTGGTCTACTCCATCACCGGCTCCGACCACCCCATCATCCTGGATGTGGACAACGACGGCCAGGCCGAGATCGTGGCCGCCAGCCTGCGAGGGCCGCGCGTCTTCGGCATGGGCGGCGCCTGGGCCAGCTCACGCGCGCTGTGGAACCAGCAGACCTACCACATCACCAACGTCAACGACGACCTGAGCGTGCCGGCAGTCGAGGCCAACAGTTGGGACGTGCATAACACCTACCGCACGCAGACCAACGAGCCGCAGCCGCTGCCCGTCTTCGGCGTCGAGCTAACTCATACCGTGGGCATCAGCAACGTCACCGTGCTGACAAGCACCTTCAACGTCGCGCCCGGACTGGCCGCCGACCCGACCTACGGCTGGGGCTACCAGCAGGACGCGACCGAGGACGTGATCACCCGCACCTTCGCCAGCCTGATCGGCGACCTACAGCCGGGCGAGGCGCGCGAGGCTGCGCAGGGCACCGAAGTCGAGTACAAGCTGAACAGCGGGATCAACACATTGACCCTGCCGCCGCTCTACGTGGCCGCGCCGCACATCATCGCCCTGGACCCGGCCGAGCGGTCGGCCGGCAGCGGCACGACGGTCAGCTACCCGGTGATCCTGAGCAACCCCGGCATGGCCGCCAGCGTCTACGACCTGAGCGTGGCCGGCCTGCCGGCCAGCTGGTGGAGCCTGCCGTCCTCAGTGGCCGTGCCCGCCCAGTCCAGCGTCACGCCGCAACTGGTGGTCACCATCCCGCCCGGCGAGGAGGCCGGCGCCTGGGACTTCACGGTGGCAGTCGAGACCAGCCAGGGCGGCGAAGATCAGGCCGGCGGCCGGCTGGAGGGCCTCGGTCCGCTGCTGGAAATCGCCGTCAGCCCGGCCGAGCAGTCGGGGCTGACCGGCCAGGTGCTGACCTACACCCTGATCATCACAAACCTGGAGACGACCGCGCGCAGCTACGATCTGAGCAGCAGCGGACTGGCCGAGGTGGGCTTGCAGGCGACGTATGGCGTACCGGCCAGCAGCAGCGCTGACCTGGAGTTCACGGCGCGGCCGGCCATGCCCGGTCCCAACCCGTTCAGCATCACGGCTGAGGTCGCAGCCACCGGCTCGGCGGCCACGACCAGCGCCGTTGCGAGCGGCGTCGGCTTCACCAGCGTCGGCGTCAGCATCGAGCCGGCAACCGCGCCGGCCGGTCCGGGCAGCTCGGCAGTGCTGACCGCAACCATCAGCAACCTGGGCACGCTCCCCGATGTGTACGACCTGGCAGTCGATGCGCCGGCCGGCTGGGCGGCCGAGCTGACGGCCAACGGCGTCCCGGTCAGCCAGGCAGCGCTGACGCCCTTCTCGTTCAACAGCGCTTCGTTCCAGCTTACCGTGACCCCGCCCTTCGGGACGACGCCCGGCAGCTACCCGGTGACGGTCAGCGCGGTGTCGCAGACCGCCCTGCCCGGCGGCGCGGCCGAGGCCGAGGACACGGCGACGGTGCAGGTGGGCACGCGCGCGGTGCAGGTCGAGTTCATCGCCGGCCCCACGTCGCTGCTGCCCAGCCAGGCCGGCGCATGGCAGGTGCGCGTCACCAACCGCGGCAGCGTGGCCGACACGTACACCCTGAGCGTGTTCGGCGTCTTCACCGGCGCGTCGCAGCTTACGCCGGCCTCGGTGTCGCTCAGCCCTGGCGCGAGCCAGGTGGTGCAGCTCGCCGCCGGCCCGCTGCCCTTCGCCCTGCCCGGCGCCAGCCTGCTGGGCGTGACAGCTCGCTCCACCGGCGCCAGCGCCATCATCGGCGAGGACACGACGACCGTCGCCTTCGGCGGCCAGGAGGCGGTCGAGGTCGGCTGGCAGCCGGTCAGCCAGACCATCAGCCAGACGCTGGAGGCGACCTACATGCTGCTGATCACCAACACCGGCAACGTCGAGACGGTCTACGCCTTCGACGTGAGCGCGCCGAACCTGCAGGTGGTGGCGCAGCAGCTCGACCAGCTCAGCATCCCGCCGCACATGACCGCGGCCAACCTGGTGACGCTGCGGGCCAGCCAGGCCGGCGTCTTCCCCTTCAGCGGCCTGGCCAGCTCGGCCAGCGGGCCGGCCAGCGACACGGCCGGCGCCGAGCTGATCGTGGTCTGCCCCGCCAACCCGGACGTGAACAACGATGGCCAGGTGACGGTTCTGGATATTTCGGCTGTGGCCGAACGCTGGTATAATCCAGCAACGTACACGTTCGTGCACGACCTGAACTGCGACGGCGTGATCAGCATCGTCGACATCCAGCTCGCGACCGCGGCGTTTGGGTCGCCTTAACCGCGCACCGCTGGAGCGTTGCCAACCTTGCCGAAAGG
>JBAQCH010000194.1:0-2380 GCA_049294015.1 Anaerolineae bacterium | reverse complement strand
CCACGAACGGGTCGGGCAAATTGAGCTCATCGACCGCTGGGAACTCCTCCGGCGGGTGGTAGGTCCAGCCGCCGCGGCGGCTGGGCAGGTCGCCGCGCGCCGCATCCCAGATCTCGCCGGACACGCGCAGCGCCCACTCGGCGCGGGCAGCATCGGGATTGACTACCTCCACCAGCCCCAGGTCCAGCAGCATCCGGGCCAGGGCTGCGCCGTCCATGTCCGCGTCGCCAGCGCCGCGCATGACCTGGCCGATCAACTCCACCGTGGGCCGGCGGCCGGGCAGCGGCTCTTGCAGGCGGGCGAAGACCGTGCCGAAGCGAGAGTCTTCCTCCACCAGGCCGGCCAGGATCAGGGCCAGGCGGGCTTCGGCGCTCAAGCCGGCGTGTCGGTCCAGACGTAACAGCGGCAGGTGCTGCCCCGCGCCGGCTTCCCAGGCCGCCAACTCAGCCTGCCACCAGCGCCAGCCCTGCTCCCAGGTGATGTCGGCCGGCATGAAGCGCAGCATCTCCTCGAAATAGCCGGCCAGGAAGGGGAACTCCTGCTGAATGCTGGCGCGTCCCTCGACCGGCGCTGCGCTGTCCAACAGGTGCGCGGTGAACAGCAGCCGGTAGACCGCGGCGTACATGGAGAGCAGGAAGTGGTTGCGGGCGGTGCGGGGCAAGTGGTCGAAAGCGGTGTTTTGGCTCATGGCAGGCAACTCAAGAGAGAATGATGAGTGATGAATGATGAATGATGAGTCCGGAGTCCGGAGTCCGGAGTCCGGATTCATCATTCATCATTCATCATTCATCATTCATCATTCATCATTCATCGTTCATAATGGAACCGCACGACGCGGCCGAAGTCGGGCAGCCAGCCGGGGTCGAAGTCCAGCCCGGCGCGGCGCACGACCAGGGACACACTGTCCAGCGGAAAGACGAGATCGACGTGGCTGGATGTGACGTAGATCCGGCCGCGCGGCAGCAAGGCCGCGACAATCTCGTCTTCGCCGCCCAGCGCCCGCTCCAGCATCCGCCGCAGCAGCGGGACGACGCCAGCCAACCAGCAGCGTGCGCCATGACCCAGGCCAGCCAACAATCCATCCGTCATTGCGAGGCCCGGCGAAGCAATCTCGCCATCCAGCCAGGCCAGCCAGCCCTCCGGCACGTGCACGCGCTCAGGAACGATCAACGCAGCGCCGGGCAGTTCTCCCGGCTCACGCCCGTCGATGGCGGCCAGCGCAGCCCAAAGCGGGTCAGCGCTAGAGTTGTCAACTTTCAGAAAAGTTGACGACTCTGAGCTTGCCAGCAGCCCCCGCCCCAACAACTCCAGCACGCCCCACGGTCCGACCCGGCTGGCCAACCGCCAGTCAGGCTCGAAACATGTGGGCAGGTCGAGGCGCTGCATGACGTTGATCAAGAACAACACGCCGCCTAGCTCGGTGACGACGCCATCGAACGCCTCAGTCGGGGCAATCGGCGCCATGGCAACGTGTTGGGCTTGGTCAGCGGTCTCCACATCGGGCGGGTCACGCCGGGATACTGACGGCCCGTCCTGTCCGGTCGGTGGACGTGATGGGGTCGCGCCGGGATCGAAGTTGCCAGCTTTCGGAGAAGTTGGCAACTTGGATCCCGACGCGCCAGCCAACGACTCTGGCGATTCAGGCGGCGTGTCCGGCGTCGCCGTCACGGGCGACGTGTCGGCTGATGCGGGCGGCGCATCGGAAGGCGCACCCAACGTTTCCGCAACTCCGCGCGTTTCCGGCTGATCAGCAACGGGAGGCGGGGCCGATTGTTGGCTCAACCAGCGCTCCACCGCCTGGGCGAAGGCGACGCTGCGCGCCATCGCCGGCGCCTGCGCCAAGGCCATCGATATACCCAGCAGGCTGGCGCTTGACGGCGTCATGCGGCTCCATCGGGTCTGCGGCGGGACAAAAGGCTGCCAGGGCGGCGGGACGTGCTCCGGCTCGCCAGGTTGGCCGTCCGTCAAGACCGGCGCGGTGCGCAGGGGATGGCGCCCTCCGGTAACCAGCGCTTGCGCCAGATGCGGCGCGTCAAAAGCTGCACAGATGGCCTGCATCACCTGCTGCACCTCGGATGGCGTCAGACGCAGCAGCACGTGCTGCACGGCGTCCCGCTCCGCCAACAGACGCAGCGCAGCTGGCACAGATCGCGGCGACTCCACCAGCAGCCACGCGATCACGTCCGGCGTCAGCCTGCCCCAGCGCCGCAGATACGCCCGCCACCACCAGCGCTCACTGGCCCGGCCCAGGCTGGCATCCAGCGCCAGGCAGGCCAGCAGCTCGGCCTCGTCGCGAAAGAGCACAGCCTGGCAGCCGGCTGGCGGCGGGCTGTCGATGGGATGCACGGCGCAGCGGTGCAGGTCGGCCACAGCCGCGCGC
>JBAQCH010000193.1:0-6266 GCA_049294015.1 Anaerolineae bacterium | reverse complement strand
CCGCCAGTAGGTCCGGCTAGCAGCCGGACGTTCCGCCAGTAGGTCCGGCTAGCAGCCGGACGTTCCGCCAGTAGGTCCAGCTAGCAGCCGGACGTTCCGCCAGTAGGTCCGGCTAGCAGCCGGACGTTCCGCCAGTAGGTCCGGCTAGCAGCCGGACGCTCTACCAGTTAGCTAGCCCCACAGTGATAAACAGCGCCGAGGCGCACACGACACACAGGCACAGCAGCAACAAGATGCCCAAGATCCACCAGAAAGTGCGTGCGCCGCTGCTTTGGGCCGATGGTCCGCCGCCAAAGGGCGAACAGCCCCCTCCCGGCGGCGGCGGCGGTGGTGGAGGAGGTGGTGGAGGAGGCGGCGGCGGAGGCGGCGGCGGAGGAGGTGGCGGCGGCGGCGTTACCCCATACTCATAGGCCGCTTTGACATCCCCGCGTCCGGCGCCCTGTGTGTTGGCGTCAAGCCCCAGGTTGACAGCCGTAGCCATCAGTCGCTGCTTGATCTCGGCCGGCGTGACGCCCGGCAGAGCCTCCAGCAACTGAGCGGCCGCGCCCGCGGCGTGCGGTGTGGCCATGCTGGTGCCGGAGGCCGACGTATAGCGGGCGTCGATCGCCGACCCCATGGAGGTGCCCTGGGCGCGCGCGGCGATGATGTTGAAGCCTGGGAAGCACAGGTCAGGCTTGACGCGGCCATCGCTGGTCGGCCCGCGCGAGGAGAAGCTGGTGATCTGGTCGTTGTCGTTGGTCGCGCCAATGGTGATGACGGCGCGCGCACAGCCAGGCGACCCAACCGTGCTGGCCCCCGGCCCAGAGTTGCCGGCCGCCACGCACACCACCACGCCTTGCGTGACTGCTGCATCGCACATGACGGACAGCGCGTCGCTGCCATCGCACGGGCCGTTGGAACCCAGCGAGAGGTTGAGCACGTGCGCGCCGGCCTGGACGGCCCAGTCCACGCCGGCCATCACATCGCTGGTCATGCCGCTGCCGTTGTCGCGCAGCACCTTGGCCACCAGCAGTTGGGCCTGCGGCGCCAGGCCTATGTAGCGGCCGCCGGAGGCTTCGCCGCTGCCGGCGATGATGCCGGCCACATGCGTGCCGTGGCCATGGCCGTCGACGCCGCCCGGCTTGCTGTTGGTGAAGTCCCTGGCCTCCAGGATGCGGTCGCCGAAGTCGGGGTGGGTGGGATCGATGCCGGTGTCGATCACCGCCACCTTCACCCCCGTGCCGTCGAAGCCCAAATCCCACAGGTGCGGCGCGTGGACCTTGGGCGCCGACACGTCCAGCAGGGCGTAGACCGGCAGGTCCTCCCAGACGCGCTCCACGAAGGGCTGTTTCTCTAGCTCAATCAACGCCTGAGGGGTGCCGCTGACGGGCTGGGCTGGGATCAGGCTGAACTGCGGGCCCATGGCGATCCCGACCTCGGCCGCCGCGGCCGTTTCGTTGAACGCCTGCATCGTCTCCGCGCTGGAGTACTGGACGATGGCCTGTACCAGCTCACCGGGCCCGCTGCTGGCCATACGGGTCAAAAAGGTCTCGCTCATGCGTGCCTCCTAAACGGTCTGTACCTACGGTTGGGTGCTGTCTTACCAAAATGAACGAAGCTGCCGGCGGCATTACAGCGCAACCACCGGCCGATCCTCTTCCACAGAGCGGATCCAGGGCAGGCCCAACAGGCTCAGCCCCGCGGCGCCGCTGCACGTGACCGCAAAGCTGGGCGTCAGCGTCAGGCTGCGCCGGATGGTAACGCCGCGCGCGGCCAGAGCCTGCTGGCGGCTGGCGTCGATTTGGTCGACGCGCAGCAACAGCAAGAACTCGGCGTCGGGCTGGGCCTGCAAGGTTTGCTTGAGTTGTGGATCGATCTTGGCTGTAGTCATGACAAATCCGTTGGCGATGGATTGGCGGGGCAACCGGGTTTGGTCGTCGGCGCCCCTATTGTAGCACGCATAGCGCCACAAGACAACCGCCAGATTCGCGGCCCGGCGCGGTATGGTCCGTGGGGGCTGCCCTGAGGCCGCTCAACCGTGCGGGCGGAACCATTCCACCGGGGTGGGCGTCTCAACACGTGCCCCCGTCCGTGTTCACGGGATGCAATCGAACTGAAATGAGCGTTACGACGGCTGTTGCAGCTACATTATTTCATGAGGAGCGCGGAATGGATCGTTTGAGCAGAAGCGGGCTGGTGCTGATCATGCTGGTAGGGCTATTGCTGCCTGCGGGCGTCTCTGGTCAGGAGGCGCCGGCCTCCCAGGCCGCGCTGCGCCTGGTGGAGGCAGACGCCTCCAGGGCGATTTTCGAGATCGACGTGCCCGTGCCCACCGTAGAAGAGGTGCAGGTCGAGGGCCAGCTTTTTCAGCGTCTGAGCATCCCCGGCTACGGGGCCGCAGACGCCGCCGGCCAGCCTGAGCTGCCGCAAACCACCGTCCTGCTCGGCATCCCGGCCGAGGGCGAGGTCGAACTGCGTATCCTGGACGCCAAGAGCGAGGATCTGCCGGGAACCTACACCGTCTACCCCAGCCCCGCGCACGTGGTGCAGCGCGACCCGGAAAGCGGCGCAGCCGACCCTCTGGCTGGCGTGCAGGAACAGTTCACCTGGGATGCGGCGGCCTACACGCGCGAGGCGTTCCAACCGGCTGAACTGGCGGCGGTGCAGGAGACGGCGTTCGTGCGCGGCCAGCGCGTGGCGCGCGTGCTGATCCAGCCGGTGCAATATAGCCCGGCCCAAGGCGCGCTGCGTGTCTATCGGTCGCTGCGGATCGAGGCAGTGTTCACTGGCGCCGCGGCCGGCGCGGCCCAAGCCAGCGCCGCCCCCAATCTGTTTGATCCCCTCTTGCAGGACCAACTGCTTAACTACGACCAGGCGCTTGCCTGGCGCAGCGAGCGCGGCCAGCCGCTGAGCAGTGGCCGCGCGCCTGACAGCGTCTACCCCGGCGACACCTCGCGCGTTTGGTTCAAAACCGCGCTGCGCACCAGCGGTCTGTACAAGGTCACGCTGGCCGATCTGCAAGGAGTCGAGTTGGCGTCGCTGCGCACGGCTAACCCTGCCTATCTGCAGGTCTGGACGCAGGGCCAGCAGGTAGCGGCCTATTTTGTTGGTAACACCAACGCCCAGTTCGAGCAGGACGAGGCGCTGCTCTTCTATGCACGCATCGCGCCGACCATCTACAGCGAGACCGATATCTACTGGCTCAGCGTGGGCGACGCGCCGGGCCTGCGTATGACAACCAGCGACGCGACGCCGGCCGGCGCAGCCACCGACAGCGCAGCCTGGACCAGCGCGCGTTTGGAGGAGGATGATATCTTCCGCAACGACCTGCCGCCCTATCGGGTCGCTGCGCCTTACCCGCGTTGGTATTGGTCAGAATTGAACAACCTTCTGGCATCCAGCTTTACCGCCTATGCAGCCCTGCCGACAGCGCTTACCAGCGGCTATACAGCCAGGCTGCGGCTGCGCATCCAGGGCGGCATTGACAACCTCGTTGTCAATCCTGACCATCGCGTGCGAGTCGAGCTGAACGGCCAGGCCGTGGGGACGCTGAGCTGGGATGGGCTGGCGGCCGTGCAGCAGGAGTTCCAGACGCCAGCGACGACCTTGCGCCGTGGCCTCAACACAGTGACGCTGGTGGTCGATGCTCTGCCCAACGTGATCATCGACCGATCCTTTCTCGACTGGATCGAGATCGACTACCGCCAGTCGCTGACTGCGCTGAACGACCAGGCGGCCTTTGCGGCCGAGGGCGGAGGCCGCCGTGAATTCCAGGTGCAGGGCTTCAGCGGCCAGGACGCGTTGGGCTTCGATGTGACCGCTCCGGCTGCTCCTGTGCGTCTGACCGGCCTGCAGGCCACGCCGATGACGGTTCAGCCCGACAATGCTGAGGCTGCCGCCGCTCCTGCGCTCAACCAGCATCAGGTCTTTTTGCCCATTGCAGGGGCGACTGGGCCGGCCAGCAGCGCGGCCACCAGCGTGCGTTTCGGCCGCAGCAGCGCGACTCCCCGCAGCTACGAGCTGGTGCGCCTGGGCGCCGTCAGCCGCATCTTTCCGCTGAGCCGCGACACGGGCTCTGCCTGGCGTAACCCGGCTAACCGCGCCGACTACCTGTTGATCGCCCACCGTGATCTGTGGCCCGCGGCCGAAGCGCTGGCCACCTATCGGCGCAGCCGCGGCCTGTCAGTCGCCTTGGTGGACATTCAGGATGTCTATGACGAGTGGAGCAATGGCCGGCTGGACCCGCGCGCCATCCGCGATTTCGTCGCCTATGCCTACGGCAACTGGCAAGGGCCGGCGCCTTCCTATCTGATGCTGCTGGGCAGCGGCCACTTTGACTACCGTCTGCGCGCCGGCCTGACCACCCAGCCGGTTCTGGTGCCCACCTATTTCGCCTGCGTCGATCCCTGGCTCTGCGAGGTGGCCGTCGAGAACGAGTTCGTCACCGTCAGCGGCGCCGATCGTGTGCCTGACCTGGCGTTGGGGCGGCTGCCGGCCAGAACGCTGGCCGAGGCGACGGTGATGGTCGATAAAATCATCAGCTACGAGAGCAGTCCGCCGCCAGGCGCATGGACCAACACGCTGACCTTTGTGGCCGACAACGCGCGCGGCGCCGACGGCGTGCCCGACACGGCCGGCAACTTCGAAGCCATCACCAACGGCATTATGACGCTGGTGCCAGCGCAATACACGGCCAACCGGGTCTTCTATGATCCCTATCCCAACGACGATGGCGGCGAACCCTACCGTTATCGAACGGTCAACGCCACAACCGACGCCATCGTGGCCGCGGTCAACGGCGGCACGGCCTTCTTGAACTACGTGGGCCATGCCAGCATCACCACCTGGGCCCACGAGGCGCTGCTGCGTGCGCGCGACGATGGCCGCAACGATGTGACCCGCTTCAACAACGGCGCACGCCAGCCCATCGTGTTGGACATGGCCTGCATCAGCGGCAATTTCGCCGATCCATCGTTCAGCGGCATCGAGGTCATGATGCTGGGCCGGGCAAACGGCGGGTCCGTGGCCGGCTGGGGCGCGACCGGATTCGGTGTTGCCACGGGCCATGACCAACTGCACCGCGGCTTCTATCAGGCTGTCTTCGGCAGCGGCGTGCGCACGCTGGGGCTGGCGACAGCCGCAGGCAAACTGGCGCTGTGGGCGTCGGGCCGGAATCTGGACCTGATGGACACCTTTGATCTGTTGGGTGACCCGGCCTTGCGCATCAACTTGCAGTGATGGCTTGTGCGTGAAGAAGTTCGACTTCTCGAAGAAGTCGAGCTTCTGCGCTCGCCAACCGAGTTTGGACCCATCCAAGTGAAAGAGATATCACAACCATCGAGAGTCGCAGGCTTGACACACCTCTGGCCCTATGTTACCATCGCTCGCTGCCGCTGACTCCAGTCATCTGGCCCAAGGAGAAAGTATACTACCCATGAGTCGACCTACACTGCGCATCATCCCCCTTGTCATCGTTCTGCTAGCTTCATTGTTGAGCGCTGCGCCGGCGCGCGCCAATGTGCGTCTGAGCTTCTTTGCCATCGAGCAAGGCCCCAGCCCCAGCCAACTGGTGGTCCGCTGGACCACCGAGACGGAGACCAACACGGCTGGCTTCCGCATCCAGCGCGGCACGAACGCCAATCCGGCCCAGGCCGCGGACATCCATATCGAGCCAGCGCGCGGCACGGCTACCACGGGGTTCGAATACGCCTACACGGATAGCGGCCTGACCCCCGGACAAGTCTACTACTATTGGTTGATTGAGCTGGAAGCGAGCGGAGGAACCACCAACCTTGACAATGGGCAAGCCACGGCCGGCGGCGGCACGGCGACCCCCACGCCTACCTCGCCGCCAGCCACGGCAACGTCCGTGCCTACCGCGACCTCTGTGCCGCCTACTGCTACGCCAGCTCCGCCCACTGCCACGCCGCAGCAAGCAGCCGCAGCGCTGGCAGCGACGGCCACGCCGCGGCTGCTGCAAGACGCCGCAACCGCTACCAGCCAGCCAGCGGCTGCACCCACCAGCGCGCCGGTCAACAGCCAGGCTACAGGCGTTACGCCAGCCGCGCCTCAGGCAACGGCCACCAATGCGGCTGCTGCGCCGACGGTTGCCGCGTCGGACGAGCAGGCCGATAAGCAGGCCGCGGAAGCGGCCGCAGCCGCCACTGTGGCTGCTGATCTCGCCGCGCGCGCGGATGCGCCGCAAGCGCTCCCGCAGGACCCGACGCTGGCTGCCTCATCGACCGATGGCCAGAGCACGCCGGCCGTCGAACCGCGCAGCGTAGGCC
>JBAQCH010000192.1:0-15650 GCA_049294015.1 Anaerolineae bacterium | reverse complement strand
GACAGAAGGACTGCCGAAGCAGTAATGGGCGCAAACCAGGCATCTGAAGCGGTCTTGGTTAGACCCAGGGGACTGACGGTGATCGGCCCCGGTCAGCGGCGGGTCAGGCTGGCGTGGTCAGCGTCTGAGCGAGCGGCTTGATGCCAGGTTTGACAAGCAAGTCCTGGCGCTCTATAATCTCTCTCGACATTCCTACATGCAAACGCGTTGACCGGGACGAGTAGACGCCAGCGAAGCGCCAGAGAGCGGCGGCCACGGCTGAAAGCCTCCGCAGCAGAGCAGCGTCGAAAACCACCCGCGAGCGGCCGGCGGAACGGTAAGCAGTAGACAGTAAACAGTAAACAGTGGATCTGACCATTGCTGACTGTTGACTGTTCACTGTTCACTCACTAAGCTGGCCCGGCTGGCCCCGTTATAGGCCGCAACGAGATGGCATCGTGCCGCACGATTTGGAAAATCGTGCTACGGTCGGCGCCTCAAGTTGGGTGGAACCGCGTGAAGACCCCCTCGCCCCAACAGGCAAGGGGGTTATTGATTCGTGGAGACACACTCAGCGGTTCGGTAGATTGGAAAACTGGTAGATTGGTTGGGTGCGCACGTGACCAATCTACCAATTTACCAATCTACCAACCCAACCAGGAGAGACAGACCATGGCAAAATCCAGTGATTTGGCAAAAGACGACCTCTACAAGCTGCGCCATAGCGCGGCGCACGTCATGGCCC
This sequence comes from Anaerolineae bacterium, assembly GCA_049294015.1. Classification (GTDB taxonomy): domain Bacteria; phylum Chloroflexota; class Anaerolineae; order JAAEKA01; family JAAEKA01; genus JAAEKA01. The sequence goes on along the minus strand of JBAQCH010000192.1, from coordinate 14,926 downwards.
AGGCGGTGTTGGAGATCCACCCGCAGGCCAAGATCGCCATCGGCCCGCCCATCGAGACCGGCTTCTACTACGACTTCGATCTGGGCAAGGGCGAGGACGGCAAGCCGCGCACCTTCACGCCGGAAGACCTTGAGGCCATCGAGAAGCGCATGCGCCAGGTGATCGGCGGCCGCCATCCCTTCCAGTACCGCCAGGTCAGCGCGGAGGAGGCGCGCCAGCTCTTCGTCGACCAGCCCTACAAGCTGGAGCTGATCGACGGGCTGGCCCAGGGCGGCATCGACGAGTACGGCAACGAGACCGACGAGGCGCCGGTGATCAGCACGTACAAGCACGACAGCTTCGAGGACCTGTGCCGCGGGCCGCACCTGGAGCACACGGGCCAGATCCCGGCCGACGCCTTCAAGTTGATGACCGTGGCCGGCGCGTACTGGCGCGGCGACGAGGCCAACCCCATGCTGCAGCGCATCTACGGCACGGCCTGGCCCAACAAGAAGGAGCTGCAAGCCTACCTCCAGATGCTGGAGGAGGCCAAGAAGCGCGACCACCGCAAGCTGGGCAAGGAGCTGGAGATCTTCATCTTCGACGACGAGATCGGCCCCGGCCTGCCGCTCTGGCTGCCCAACGGCGGCGTCATGATCGACGCGCTGGAGGACCTGGCCCGTGAGATGGAGGATCGCGCCGGTTATCAGCGGGTGCGCACGCCGCACCTGACCAAGGAGGCGCTCTTCCTGCGCAGCGGCCACCTGCCCTACTACACCGAGTCCATGTATCCGCCCATGGAGTTGGAAGGGGTGCGCTACTACATGAAGCCGATGAACTGCCCCTTCCACCACAAGATCTTCGGCGCCAAGCCCAGGAGCTACCGCGACCTGCCGGTGCGCCTGGCCGAGTACGGCACCTGCTACCGCTACGAGAAGAGCGGCGAGCTGCTGGGATTATTACGCGTGCGCTCCATGCAGATGAACGATGCCCACATCTACTGCTCCGAGGCGCAGTTCGAAGAGGAGTTCATGGCCGTGGTCGCCATGTACCGGGCCTACTTCGACCTGTTCGGCATCGACCGCTACGTCATGCGGCTGAGCACGCACAGCGCCAAGGGGCTGGGCAAGAAGTACGTCGACAACCAGCGGCTGTGGCTCAAGACCGAGGCGATGGTGCGCAACGCCATGATCCACGGCAACGTGCCCTTCGTGGAGGTGCCGGACGAGGCCGCCTTCTATGGCCCCAAGATCGACGTGCAGATCTGGAGCGCGATCGGCAAGGAGTTCACGTTGGCCACCAACCAGGTGGACTTTGCCGTGCCGGAACGCTTCGACCTGACGTTTGTCAACGCCGAGGGCCACGACGAGACGCCGCTGTGCATCCACCGCGCGCCGCTGGGCACGCACGAGCGCATGATCGGCTTCCTGATCGAGCACTACGCCGGCGCGTTCCCGGTCTGGCTGGCGCCGGAGCAAGTGCGGGTGATCCCTATCACCGACGGCCACGTCGAGTACGCCACGCAGGTGGCGGCGCAGATCAAGCAGGCCGGCATCCGCGCGGCGGCCGATCTGGGCAGCGAGCGCATGAACGCCAAGATCCGCAACGCCCAGTTGATGAAGGTGCCCTACATGCTGGTGGTGGGCGACCAGGAGATGGCCAACCACGCCGTCTCGCTGCGCCGCCGTGATGGCAGCCGTCAGAACGACCTGCCCGTGGCCGACTTCATCGCCGCGACGCTGGAGCGGATTCGGACGCGGTCGAGCGAGTTGTAGCCGGCGGTGAAAAGTGAAAGGTGAGCCTGGTTCAGGAACCCGATGTTGAGCCAGATGCGGTGGTCAAGGTCGACCTCCGTTGAAACTGGCTTGTAGCGCCGCCCGCATCGTGTGACACGTGGACTAATACCTGTGTCACATGATGTGGGCGGCGCTGCTCTACTTGACACAGAAACGGTGGCGTATATAATACCAACATGAGGGTTCCACAGATTGTAATCGACACGAATGTCCTTGTGACTGGCCTTCATTCCAATCAAGGCTATGCATTTCTTCTGCTTCAATTAGTCGGTACCGGAAAATTCGATATCAATCTGTCTGTACCGCTGGTGTTGGAGTATGAGGACGTCCTGTACCGGCGGCTGCCGACGCTGGGCGTCACCGTGCATGGTGTCGATGATGTGTTGGACTATCATTGCCAAGTCGCTCGATTGCACCGCATCTTCTTCCTCTGGCGACCCTATTTGCGAGATCCACAAGATGACATGGTTCTTGAATTGGCGGTCAGAGCTGGCTGTGATTACATCGTGACGTTCAATAAGCGACATTTTCGCGGGTGTGAACGTTTTGGCATTCAGGCTGCCACCCCTGGAGAGTTTCTGAGATCGTTAGGAATCGTACCATGAGCACACTAAGCCTCAGACTACCCGACTCGCTGCACAAAAAAGCCAAGGAACTGGCTGAGAAGGAAGGTGTCTCGATCAATCAGTTTGTGACTCTGGCTGTGGCCGAGAAGCTTTCAGCTCTGATCACTGAGGACTATCTACTGGAGCGCGCCAAACGTGGGAGTCGGAGTCGCTATGACGCGGCTTTGGCCCAGGTGCCCAATGCTGAACCACCTGAGTACGACAGAATCCAGCCTCCACTGGCAGTTGGCAAATCTCGATCAGCTCAGAACCGGGTTATCCACGAGCCGGGGGAAGTTTATCAGGTCGAAACAGTCGTCGGCGCTGCAAACGCCGAGACCGAGGCGTGAACAGTTGCGCCGTATCCCTCAAAGAGTTCCTCCTCACCGAGCAGCGCTGCCCGCCCGACTGGCGCACGTTCGATCTGTATCTGTTTCGCGACGACGAGGTGGTGTTCTACGTGGGCCAGTCCTACGTGGCGTTCGACCGGGTGTGGCGGCACATCCTGGACGGCTACAAGGGGCGCTCGGTGGTGGGGCGCTTCATCCACTGCAACTGGCCGGCGTCGATCCGCTTCACGATTGAGTTGCTCAGCTCGCGCAGTCCCCAGTTCGCCGACCTGGACCACGACCTCCTTGCGGCCGAGCGCCGGCTGATCGAGCGTCACGCCCCCTGCTTCAACGTCTCACTGAACCGCCAGCCGACCCCGTTGCCGGTCTGTTACGCCCCACCGGGCCAGCGCATCACCTCCCCGCGCAGCCTGACCAAGCTGATCAACCAGGCCAACATGGCCGTGCAGGCCGACAAGCGTCGCGCCTGGGCGGCAGCCGAGGATGACTGACATCCATAGTTTGGCGCACTCTGTGTTAGAATACCGATCATTCTATTGCGAGCAATGAATCATGCAACTTGAACAATATCGCGCCTTCACTGCTACCTTGACCGCGACTCTCGCGGCCGACCCGCGCGTGGTGGGCTTGATTGCGCTGGGTTCGATGGCTGAGCAGGATTACGTGCCCGATCGCTGGTCCGACCATGACTTCTTCGTCATCACCAAGCCAGGCGCACAGGAGGCGTTGCGCGCCGATCTTTCCTGGCTGCCCGACCATCAGCGCATCGCCTTCTGGTTTCGCGAGAACATCCACGCGCTCAAGGTGGTCTACGACACCGGGCACGTGCTGGAGCTGGTGGTCTTCGACGAGGCCGAAATCGGGCAGGCCTACGCCAACCGCTACCGGGTGTTGATCGACCGCGGCGACGTGACCCGGCGCGTGGCCGCGGCCGCCGCGCGCACGGCCGAGCGGCAGCAGCACGCTGGCGACGACGCCATCGATCTCGGCCAGTTCCTGGTCAACCTGCTGGTGGGCGTGGGACGCTATTACCGCGGCGAGCGGCTGAGCGGCCACACCTACGTCAAGGTCTACGCGCAGGATCATCTGCTGCGCCTGCTGGGCCGCTACCTGCCATCCCCACAGCGCGCTCTGCTGGACAACCTGGCCCCCAGCCGGCGCTTCGAGCAAGTTTACCCTCAACTCGGCGCTGAGTTGGACGCGATTGCCTTGCTGCCGGCGCCTGTCGCGGCCGCCCGCCTGCTGGACCTGGCCGAACGCTCATTGACCGACTTCATGCCGGACTTCCCGGCAGCGCACCTGGCTGTGGTGCGCCGCTTTCTGGCCGATGCCGCCGGCGCCCCAAAGGATATCCATGCAACTCCCTGAGCTTCTGAAGACTTATCAGTCCGTTTCCTTGCCTGCCTACAGCGCTCCCGCGCAGCGGCCGGCCATGGGCCAGCACAACGACCGCGTCTACGCTTTGCAGCAAGCCATCCTGCAAGCTAAGCTGGACCAATTGGCCGCCGAGCAGGGATTGGCTGCAGCGCTCCGTGCGCTCTACGATCAGCAGGTGGACATTGGCTTCATCCAGGACGATCTGAGCCAGGTGAGCTATTTCCGCTACCGCGCGCCGGGCAATCATAGCCAGCATTTCTTCATCGTCCAGTTCAACCCGCGCCGCGCCGAACGCGTCAAGGGCGCCGGCCGCACCGCTCTGCCGCGCGGCGCGCAGGTGCAGGACGTGGCCGACACGTCCTGCTATTTGTGCATCGACAACATCCGCTGGCAGCATCGCGGCGTGCAAGGCTATTACCAATACTGCGTCAACGAGCGGGTCTACAACGCGCTGTGCAATCCCTTCCCCTTTACCCGCACCCACCTGACCATGGCGGCCGGCGAGCATCTGCCGCAGACCTTCCACGTGACTGGCAGCGCCGAGCAAACCCAGGCCCGCATCCGTCGCATTGTCGAGGATCTCTTCGGCATCAGCGAGCAGCTGCCCACCTTCGTCGGCTTCTACAACGGCGCGGGCGCGGGGGCCAGCATCGAGAAGCACCTGCACTTCCACTTCTTCGAGATCACCGACGGCCACGGCAGCTTTCCGATCCAGGCGGCCGCGCGGCTGGCCCGCCAATCGCTCTTCGGCCACGCCAGCGCCGGCAATCCCGCACAGGTCGTGCAGGTCCCCGACTACCCGTTGACAGCCTACCAGGTGCGCGGCCCTAAGGCCGAAGCCATTGAGGCGGCGGTCGAGCTAGCCGTGGGCTGGGACCGGCGCGCCGGCGAGGCGGCCTCGGCCAATATCATCGCCCTGTGGGAGGAGGGCGCGGTGTCGCTCTACTTCGTACCGCGCAACAAGTTCTACACCCGCTCGCCCGGCCTGGCCGGCATGGTGGCCGGCCTGGAGACTCTGGGCGAGTTTATCTTCTCCGCCCCCGACGAGCAGCGGGCCATCAACGAACAGCGCGTCAACTACGACTACCTGTGGCGCATCCTGGAGGCGGTGCGGCCGGCGGAGGATGGAGAGCAGAGTTGACTTTCATGAACAAATCCTTCAAACGACGTCTCTATCCGGGCCTGGGCGACTTCGCCGCCGATCTGCGCGCAACCGTGCGCCGCTGACGTCTGACCATGCCGGATAGCCCACTGCTTTCATGGTTTGCAGCGCATTGGGAAACGCTGCTGCTGATCCTGTTGTTGGGGGGAGCCGGTCTTTGGGTCTTTCGCTCCACATTGGCCGTCTATGGTCATATCTTCTTCCCCGCGCGTGCTGTGCGCAATGCGTTTATCAAGACGGTACTGATGGTGGCGTTGCTCTGCGCGATCTACGCGCTTCCCTACTTGCTGTTTCAGGCGCTGCTGCCGCCAGGTTGGTCCCGCTCCCTGTCGTATTTGCTGTCATTCGTGCTGTTCGACGTGCTCTGGGGAGGCGCAGGGCGGCTGTTAGATCGACTCTTGGTGGGGCGCTAGCCGCGCGCTGACTCGCCGGCGAGCTTGAACTGCACGTCATCCCCCGCGCCAACCTCCACGAACTGCGCCCCCAGCCCGCGCTCTGTGTCAGGAATATCCAGCGCCGCGTCCGACCAAAACTCCGTGAACAGGTAGCTGTGTACCCCCAGCCTGACCCGTCCCACTCCGCTCCGTGCTATCCGTGTTCATCCGTGGCCTCTCCTTCCCTGCCGACGACCATCCACGGCCGACCCTGGGCGCGCGTCAGGAAGACGGTGACGGCCGGCCCGCCCGGCGTGGTCTTCAGCCGGCGGCGGAATTCGTCGGGATCGATGGCCGAGCCGCGCTTCTTGACCACCACCGCGCCCGCGCCGAGTTCCCTCAGCCAGCGGTTGAGCGTCTTGAGGTGGAACGGCCCGTGGCGCAGCACCGCCCAGCGGCGCGCAAAGGGCGTGTCGACTGGCTGCTGGCTGGTCAGGTAGGCGATGGTGGGGTCGAGTTGGGCTGCGCCGAGTCGCGTCGCCAGGTGCTGCACCAGCGTCGCCCGAATCACAGCCGAGTCTGGCTCGTAGAGGTAAGCCAGCGGTTCGCTGGCCGCCGAGTGATCCAGCGGCGCATTGCTGTCTAGGTGATGCGGGCCGGGTAGCAGCGTCGCCCGCCGCGCCGCGCCCGTGCGCAGGTCGCCGAAGCGTAGCAGCGCCTCCTTCATCTGTCCGCGCTCCGAGATGAACTCCACCTCGGCGTCGGGGGGGATGTCCTCGTCGGCGATGCCGGGCAGGGTCTTGACCGCCAGCGTGGGGATGACGTCTAGCAGCGCCAGCACGGCCGAGAGGGGCGGCTCCATCGCGTCCAGCCGGAAAATGCGCTGCTCGCCGGCGCGGCGGCTGGGATCGATAAAGGCGGCGATTCTTCCCTCACCCCAACCCTCTCCCAGGGGGAGAGGGGGCCCACCCTCACCCCGGCCCTCTCCCAGGGGGAGAGGGAGTGCGCTTTCTGGCTCCCTCTCCCTCTGGGAGAGGGTTGGGGTGAGGGTGAGCCAGTCCCCACAAACAACCCTCACCCGCTCCGCGAACCCCAATGCAGCCACATTAGCGGCCGCGATGCGCGCCCGCACCGGATCGCGCTCCACAGCCAGCACGCGTAGCCCAGCCTCGGCCAACGCGATGGTGTCGGCGCCCAGACCGCAGCCCAGGTCGGCGACCAGTGAACGGTGATCGGTAAACGGTGAGCGGTGGAGGGCGACGGCGAACTGCTGGGCGCGGTAGGTGGCTACGGCGCGGGGGCTGGCTTGCTGCAAAGCGTCGTCGGTGAAAAGCAGGCGCTCGGGGTGGGGAAACTTGTCGCTAGCCTTGCGGCGCAGGCGGGCTTGGTCCAGCAGCGCGGCCGCCTGCTCAGGCGGCCAGACGCGACGCAGGCGCGTCAGCAGCTCCAGGCTGGCCTGCTCGCCCACATCCTGGCCCGCCAACTCGTCCAGCGCGGCCTGTGCGACTGGCGACAGCAGGAAATCGACTAGCGACAAGGTTAGCGGGACCATCAGAGCTCCTGGCCAGCCAGGGCTGTGAAGGGCCGGATGATCATTTCGGCATAGATCTGGCCCATGCGCTCTGGCGGATAGGGCTGGCCGCGCTGGAGCCACCAGCCGATCAGCGCGATGCTGGACGCCACCAGGTGATGGGCCAGGATCTCCAGAGGGATGGCTGGCTGGCGCTGGCCGGCAAAACGACTCATCACCTCGGCCGCTGCAGCCGCCTGAACCTGCTCCAGCAGGGCCAGCGTTCCCTCGCCACGCAGGAGGATGCGGTACAACTTGTCATGTTGCTGCGCGTGGCTGAAAATCAGTCGGCCCTCCTCGGTGGAATCCGTGTCGACTCCCGGCGGTATCAACTGCGCCAGATCCTGAATCGAGCGCTGCAGCAGGTCTAGCAGCAGCGCGTCCTTGGTGGGGTAGTGGCGAAAAAAGGTCGCGTAGCCCACACCGGCCGCGGCCGTCAGATCGCGAATCGAGATCGACTCGTAGCTGCGCTGCACGATCAACTCAGCCATCGCCTCGCGCAGGCGGTCTTGCGTGCGTTGAACCCGACGGTCGTTTGCCATCGCTCCTCGAATTGTGTCGTTCGTTACTTGCGCAACAGGGCGAACAGACGTATCATGACTTATGATATACAGTGTATCACAACAACTAAGAATCGACAGGAGATATAGCCATGCCAAAACCGACACCTCCCCTGGTTTCCGGCGCGCTGCCCGGTTTGGGGCACGTGCTGGAGTTTCGCTCCGACCGCACAGCTTTGATGCGGCGCGGCTTCGCGGAGCACGGCAACATCTTCGCCCTCAAGCTGGCCAACCAAAACGTAGCCATTCTGGTCGGCCCGGAAAACCACAAGGTCTTCTTCTCTGAGACCGACAAGGCGTTGAGCATTCAGGAGCCCTACAGTTTCTTGCGCACCACGTTCGGCGAGGTGCTCTTCCTGGCGCCGCACGAGGTCTACCTGGAACAGCGGCCGGTGGTGCTTGAAGCCTTCCGCCGCGAGAAGATGCTCCACTACGCCGACGTGATGCAGGAGGTGGTGCAGGCCTGGCTGAGCGGGCTGGGCGACTCCGGCGAGATCGAGCTGGTCAGCGAGATCACCCACCTGGTGCAGGAGGTCGCCGGCAACTGCTTCCTGGGCCGCGAGGTGCATCAGCAACTGGGCCGCGAGTTTTGGGACCTATACATCGATCTGTCCAAGGCGTTGGATCCGCTGCTGCCGCCCAACCTGCCGCTGCCCAAATTTATTCGCCGCGACCGCGCCAAGGCCAAGATGCACGCCATCTTGCAGCCAGTGATCGCCGAGCGCCGCCAGCATCCCGAACGCTACGACGACTTCTTACAGGACCTGGTCAACAAGCGCTATCCTGACGGCCGGCTGGCCGAGCAGGAGCTGATCGTCAACATCCTGCTGGCCCTGATGTTTGCCGGCCACGAGACCACGGCCGGCCAGGCAGCCTGGACCATCATCCTGCTGCTGCAGAACCCGCACTACCTGAGCCTGGTGCAGCAGGAGATTCAGCAGGTCGCGCCCTACGGGTTGCACATCGACCCGCGGCGCATGACGCAGCTCGACCACATCGGTTGGGCGGTGCGCGAGGTGGAGCGCATGCGGCCCTCGGTGGACATGCTGATGCGCACGGTGAAGGAGGACGTAGAGATCGGGGACTACGTCATCCCCCAGGGTTGGCTGGCCCAGGTGGCGCAGGACGTGGCCCACAACCTGCCCGCGCTGTTCGATGACCCAGAGGCCTTCGACCCGCTGCGCTATGCGCCGGGCCGGGTCGAGGACAAGCAGGACCGCTTCGCGCTGATCGGCTTTGGCGGCGGCACGCACAAATGCACCGGCATGAACTTCGCCAACATGGAAATGACTGTCATCAGCGCGCTGCTGTTCCAGCAGTTCGACCTTGAGTTGGTGACCAGGCATCCGCAGGTGCAGCGCGGGCTGGGCGCCAGCCGGCCCGACCGCGCCGTCGTGCGCTACCGGCGCAAGCCGCAGAGCGAGCTGCTGGCCCAGGCCGCTCAGCAGACAGTCGAGGCCGGCGTAGCGTCTGCCGTGGCAGCGTTCAGCCACAACTAATTCAACTGGTCTGGCGCCGGGCACTTGGTTTGGTGCGCCCGCCTAAAACAACGGCCAAGTGCCCGGCGCCTGAAGCTTTTTCGAGGAGACCGACCATGCATACGATAACCAAACCATTGCTGGCTGGCGGCGCGTTGGCCGCTGCGGCAACCGGGCTGATGTGGCGTCAGGTGCGCGGGCAGCGCCAGGCCGAGGAGCAGACCGATCCCGGCAACGTCTTCCTGCGCCAGTACGGCCCCTGGGCGCTGGTAACCGGCGCCGCGCGGGCCGAAGGGCTGGGCTACAGCTTTGCCTGCCACCTGGCCGGCCGCGGCTTCAACCTGGCGCTGGTGGACATCGCCGGGGAAGAGCTGGCCGCGTGCGCCCATGAACTGCGCGCCAAGTACCTGGTCAAGGTACGTCCGATTGCGCTGGACCTGGGACGTGACGACTTTCTGGAGGAACTGCTGCCGCAGACAGCCGACATCGCCGTGGGCATGCTGGTCTGCAACCATATGTGGACGCCCAAAGACACACCGACCATCATGGAGATGGACCTGGCCACCCACATGGCCATGCTGAACATCAACGCCCGCGCCTACACCGCGCTGATCCATGCCTATGGCCAACCGATGGTCGAGCGAGCGCAGGGCGGCATCGTCGTCGTCACCTCTGGCGCGGGCCTGCAGACTGCGCCCTACACCGGGGCCTACTCGGCCAACAAGGCTTTTCAGCGGGCGCTGGGCGAGGCGCTGTGGTACGAGCTGCAAGGCAGCGGCGTCGACGTGCTGGTGGCTGCGCCCGGCCTGATGGACACCCAGGGCGACGCGCTGGCCGGCTATCCGCAGTGGATGATCATGGACCCCGACCCGGTGGCCGCGCAGGCGTTGGACACGCTGGGGCGCGGTGGCCCGGTGCTGATTCCCGGCCTGGTCAACAAAGCCTTCATGTTCACCCAGACGCGCCTGCTGCCCCGCCGCATGGCTGTGGAGAGCGTGGGACGCTTTATGGCCAATGGATTGCTCAAGCCACGGATGGGGAGCGTGTGATTTACAACGACGTGGGGTCAGGTTGCCTGACGAAACCTGACCCCACCCATCAGATTGACTAGCCACAGCCTTGTTTAGGAACTGTTTGGCCTTCGAGGTTGCGTCCGGGGTCAGTCACCAATCTCCAATGCCAGGGCTGGACCATCGAGAGTGATGACCATTTGGTTGAGCACGTCGCGACCCAAAATGGCTTCTTCCCCGCGCACCACAGCGACGGCTTCCGGTATTGGAATTGTGTGTGGCCCAATCTTAATGACGGCCAAGAAGGTGTCAGCCACTTGTCGTGTTCCGGTCACGCCTCGCACATAGCGAGTTTGGACATACCGGGCTCCGACTGAGCGAAGCACCTGAATTGGCAGCATGGTAGCGTCGGCGCCTGAATCGACCAGCGCTGTGACTCGAACCTCGCGACTGTCTTGTCCAGGGCCACGGACGCCGACTTCGATCACCGGAGCCGGTGGGTCGTAGAGCCCGCTGTAGGCGTGTGTGTGGACCTTCATCGTGTTTGCTAGAGGCGAGGAGACCGGAAATGGAGGACCCGATCAGCCTGATCAACAACCTTCGTGATGAGCACCACATCCCTAGAGTAAGCGCGCTCGATGCGTCCGGCCAGAGCAAGCACATCCTGATCATGATCGATCAGTTGGCCTTGATATATCGCCACATACTGACCTTCATACTCGTCTGCTAGACGCGCATGCATTGCCAGGAAAGCCGCCTTCTCATTCTGCATGGCTGCTCGGTCGGGATGGACGTACAGCGTCGGCTTAGCTTGGACGATCGCATCAGCAAGAATCTCTGCCAACGGCCGGTTGTCGGCCGAAGCCACCTCCTTTATGTGCTCATAGACTGTATCTGGTAGTTCAAGTGTTACCTGTCTGGTCATGTCAACAGCCCTTTCGCGGTGGGGATTGCTTCGCAGTTATTATACGCGTCGGATCGCCGCAGAGCAAGGAACGAGGGCACAAACCAGTGCTTACAGATACTCGGCGAGGTCGGCCTTCGGCAGCGCGACGCGCTGAAACTCATGCAGCCGCGTGCAGCGCTCTGGCTCGTCCCAGGGGATCGTCGCGTCCAGCCCCATCTTGGCGCTGCGCGACTTTTGGCCGGGGACGTGGGTCGCCGACGGGTCCAGCGACGACGAGGGCTGGTTCTGCCACACCAGCAGGTCGCGGTCGGCCTGTAAGCGGGTGGCGATGGCCCACTCCACGTCGTGCGGATCGTACAAGTCGATGTCGCTGTCTACCACCACCACGTGCTTGAGCGAGGGATGGCCGCGGAACGCGGCCTCGGCGGCTTTGCGACCGTCGTCGGCGTGCTGTTTGTCGATCTGCACCACGGCGTGCAGCCAGGACGTGCCGCCCGGGGTGACGCTGACGTTGACGCAACCTACGACTTCGTTGACGGCCGCGAAGATGCTCGGCTCCTTGGGCATGCCCATCAGCATCTTGTGCTCTCGCAGACCCGGCAGCAAGGCGTGGTAGATCGCGTCGCGGCGGTGGGTGATGCAGTCGATCTCGATCACCGGCTGCTGGCGCACGCTGTCCCAGGTCTCTGTCAGGTCCACGAATGGCCCTTCGGCCACCGTGCGATGGGTGATTCGTCCCTCCAACACGAACTCGGCCTCGGCCGGCACATACAGATCGTTGGTCAGGCACTTCGCTACCGGCGTCGGCGCCAGCGCTTGGGCGATGGCCAGCTCGTCGATGCCGGGGTCGGGGGCCATGCTGGCGGCCAGCAGCACGTGCAGCGGCAGGCCGATGCAGATGGCCACCGGCAGGTCGTCGGTTGCTTTTTTCAGCGCCGTGTCGGTGCCGCGCCGCTCGACGATGCGCGCGGCCAGCCGTGTGCTGTCCAGGCGCAGGCAGCGATGGAAGCTGACGTTGGGGCCGCTGTCGGGGTCGTTGACGATGGCGATGGCAGCCGTGGCGTAGGGGCCGGCGTCGCCTTGGTAGTGGGTCAGGAAGGGCAGGCGCAGCAGGTCGGCCGGGTCCATGACCACCTGCTGGCAGGGCGCGTCGGCGCGGTCCATCTTCGGTGGCGGCTGGGGGGAGCGATAGGCGTCGGTCAGGCGGAACACCACCTGGTCCGCGGGGCAGCCCAGCGCCAGCGCGAAGTAGCGCCGGTCGGAGCACTGGCCCGACAGCACCCGGAAGGCGCTGCCGGCCACGTGTTCGAACAGCACCGGCCGGCTATCCAACGCGGCGATCACCGGCGCCATCTCCAGGGTGGGATTGACCGGCTTTTGGATCGTGACCAGGTCGCCGGTCGCGCGCACTGTGTCGATGAAGGGTCGCAGGTTCAAGTTCGTTCCTCTCAAGCTCCCTGCATCACTGCAAGCCAATCACCAAATGATGTCCACGTTGTAGCGGGCGATTTCGGGATCAGCCGTGAGTATGGGGAGGGTCTCGAGCTGGCTTTGCGCGATCAACAGTCGATCAAAAGGGTCTCGGTGGATCATGGGCAGTTCATAGACACGCAGCGCATGCCTGAGTTGGATCGCCAGAGCCTGTATGCGGTGAAGTCGCAAGCGACTGGGAACATACTGCTCGGGCGGATCGGGCAATACCAGCGAGCCGCGCGCTGCTTTAATGGCGATTTCCCAGGCACTGGCCACGCTAAGATACAACTCGTTGCGGTCGTCGGCGATCACATTGCGCGCAACATAGGAAAGCTTGTGGTCATCGGTGTTCCACCAGAGAAACGCGTGCGTATCCAGGAGGACTTTCATAGATCCTCAAACTCCGGCAGCGGTTCATCAAAGTCAGGCATGATGATCACCTTGCCGGCGTCATTACCTGGAACGCGGCGTGCCTTGAGCACAGGCAATGGCGTTAATACGGCAATTGGTTCGCCAGCTTTGGCAATGATCACCTCTTCTCCGCCAAGCACGCGTTGCAGTAGTTTGGAGAAATGTGTCTTGGCCTCATGAACGTTAACAGTAGTAGTCATGTTAGCACCTCCACCTGTAATTGTAGACTAAGTATAGGACTAAGTCAACTGAAAGGCGTCATGGCGTCACAGATGGGCACGGTCAGGAGACCAGCCCGAGCAAAGGGTAGTCCGATCATAGCGCCCCCGCCACCAACCGCCAAATCTGCGCCACGAAGAAGGTGACGATGAAGCCCATGATGAGCGGCGTCAGCGCGGCCACGGCCGTCCATTTGCGGCTGCCGGTTTCCTTGAAGATGGTGAAGATGGTCGTGCTGCACGGGTTGTGGATCAGGCTGAACAGCATCAGGTTGATGGCCGTCAACAGCGTCCAGCCGCCAGCCGTGAAGAGGGTCATCAGGTCAGCGCTGTTGTCGGTCTCGAACATGACGCCCGCGCCTGCGCCCAGACCGGCCACCCCGCTGGTCAGCACGGTCAGCATCAGGATCGTAGGGATGACGATCTCGTTGGCGGGGATGGCCACGATGTAGGCTACCAGGATCACGCCGTTCAGGCCCAGCAAGATGCCCACCGGGTTGAGGAAGTTCACCAGGTATTCGGCAATGCTGACGCCGCCGATTTGCAGGTTGGAGATCAGCCAGATGACCGCGCCGGCCGGCAGGGCAAAGACGACCGCCCGCCACAGCACCTTGGCCGTGCGGTCGATGACCGAGGTGTAGATGGTCTGCAGGACGCGCGGCGGTCGGTAGGGCGGCAGCTCCAGGCTGAAGGTGGAGACCTCGCCCTTCAGCACGCTGCGCGACAGGCCGAAGGAGACCAGGAAGCTGATCAGCACGCCCAGCACGGCCACGCCCACCACGGCCAGCGCCGAGATCAGCCCGGCCCACTGCGCCGACACCAGCCCGCCGATGAACAGCGAGGCGATCAAAATCTGCGTCGGCCAGCGGCCGTTGCAGAGGGCGAAGTTGTTAGTGATGATGGCGATCAGGCGCTCGCGCGGGCTGTCGATGATGCGTGTGGCTACTACGCCGGCCGCGTTGCAGCCGAAGCCCATCATCATGCTCAGCGATTGCTTGCCGTGTGCGCCGGCCTTCTTGTACAGGTTGTCCAGGTTGAAGGCCACCCGCGGCAGGTAGCCGAAGTCCTCCAGCAGTGTAAACAGCGGGAAGAAGATGGCCATGGGCGGCAGCATGACGCTGACCACCCAAGCCGTGGCCAGGTACATGCCGTCGATCAGCAGCCCGCTCAACCACCAGGGCAGGCCGATGGCCGCAGCGATGCTGTGCAGGAAGGGTACCCCCTTGCCGATCAGCAGGTCGGCCAGCAGTTGCGACGGCACGTTGGCGCCGGTGATGGTGATCCAGAAGACCGCCGTAAACATCAGCAGCATCAGCGGAAAGCCCCAGATGCGGCTGGTGACCAGGCGATCGATGGTGCGGTCCAGGTCGAAGCGCGGCTGCTCGCCGGGCCGGGTCACTGCCCGGTCGGCGATAGCAGCCGCGTCGGTGTAGATCGCCTCCATCAGCGCCTGGTGGAAGTCGCCGCCGATCTCCCAGCGCAGCTTTTGGGCTGCGGCCAGGATGGCTTCTGCGTTGGGCAGAGCGTCAGTTGTGTCAAGGTTGCTGCTGGGCTGAATGCCCGGCGCAGGCGCAAATCCTACAGTCATAGTCCTTCATCCTTAGTCGCTCGGGCCGGTCTCCGACCGTGCCCGTCCGTGGAGGCACGGTCGGAGAC
>JBAQCH010000191.1:0-9379 GCA_049294015.1 Anaerolineae bacterium | reverse complement strand
CCTCAAATGAGCATTGGCACGGCCCTGGTGTTGCGTCAATCATGATTTGAGGAGTTCGCATGCCCACATGCGAACCCGGCGTCTGGGGACGCCTACTCCTCAAATGAGCATTGACACAGCCCCAGGTGCATCGCTGCCCATTTGGGCCAGTCCCGAGGAGCATCCCCATGCAAGCTCGCCGTTTCGGACGCACCAACCACGCCAGCACCGTGGCTATCTTCGGCGCGGCCGCGCTTTGGTCGGCCACGCAGGCCGAGGCCGACGCTATCATGGAGCAGGTCATCGCGGCCGGTGTCAACCACATCGACGTGGCGCCCTCCTACGGCCTGGCCGAGGAGCGCCTCGGCCCCTGGATGCCGCGCGTGCGCAGCCAGTTCTTCCTGGGCTGCAAGACCATGGAGCGCGACGCGGCCGGCGCGGCCGCCGAGCTGCGCCGCTCGCTGGAGCGCTTGCAGGTCGACGCGTTCGACCTGTACCAGATCCACGCGGTGCTGACCCTGGCCGACCTGGACGCAGCCACGCGCCCCGGCGGCGCGTTGGACGCGATCGTCCGGGCGCGCGACGAAGGGCTGACCCGCTGGATCGGCATCACCGGCCACGGCGTCGACTCGCCAGCCGTCTTCCGCGAGGCGCTGCGCCGCTTCGACTTCGACTCGGTGCTCTTCCCCCTTAACTTCGTGCAGTACGCCAACCCGGTCTACCGCGCGCAGGCCGAGGCGCTGCTGGCCGAATGTCGGGCCAAGGACGTGGGGACCATGATCATCAAGTCGGTGACGCAAAGCCCGTGGGGCGCGCTGCCCAAGACCCACCAGACCTGGTACCGCCCCTTCACCGACCCGGCGTGCGTGCAACAGGCGGTCAACTTCGCGCTCTCCCAGGATGTCACCGGCCTTTGCACAGCCGGCGATGCGCAAGTGCTGCCCGGGATGCTGCAAGCCTGCCAGCAGTTCAGCCCCATGACCCAGGCTGAGCAGGAGGCGCTGATCGCCACGGCCAGCCAGTACGAGCCGCTCTTCGCCTGATCTGCTTTGCACTGGGGAACCAATCCCCGTCTTCAGGGCGTCTAACCCTCGCTGCTGCAAAAACGACGCCGAGGCTCCGCCGTCTGGAGCCTCGCTTCGCGTGGCGCTCCAAGCGTGTTGATTGACCGGAGTAACGTGATGAAAACTACCCTTCGTGTGACGTTGTTGCTGATGCTTGTATTTTCGCTGTTGCCGCAGGGCCAGGCCGCGGCGCAATCGCCTGCGCCGCCCAGCGACAGCAGCGAGCTCCAGACTCTGCGCCGCCAGCAGATGGCCGCAGCGCTGGGCGAGGATAGTCCTTTGGCCCCCTCGGGCTTGGGCCAGCCAGGGTTGAGCTATCGCCCCACAGCCACCTTCGGCCAAACCGAAACCCCTTATCAGATCGACACCCAGCATCTCAACCGGCCGATTGGCCTGTTTGTCGACAGCTTCGATTTCGTCTATGTGGTCGAGGAGAGTGGGTTTCGCGCCCTCAAGTTCGATGTGCTGGGGCAGAGCCAACTGAGCATCGGCAACCCGGGCCAGCCCTGGTACCACGCCGACTTTCTGGCTTACCCGCAGGACGTGGCGGTGGATGCCAGCGGCGACATCTGGGTGGTCTTTCAGCACGGCATCAAGCAGCTCAGCCGCTTCGGCGTGTTGATCCAGACTCTGCCCAGCAATCCCTGGACCATCGGCAACAGCAACAGCCAGTTCCGCTTTCCGCGCGGCGTGGCGTTGGACCGGGCCGGCAAGCTGTACGTCTCGGACAGCGGCAATCACCGCGTGCAGGTCTACGACGTGTCGGGCGGCGCGCCGGTCTACCACTCGACCATCGGCGAGACGGGCGTGGCCGGCAGCGACAACAGCCATTTCCGCTTTCCCGGCCACGTCGCCGTGGACAGCAGCAACCGTCTCTACGTGGCCGACCGCGACAACGCGCGCGTGCAGCGCTGCACGTGGTCGGGCTCCTGGTCTTGCAGCACGTTTCACGGCACAGGGACGGCCGGGGCGGGTCCCGATCAACTGAACGACGCCGAGGGCGTGGCAGTGGACAGCGCCGGCAACGTCTGGATCGCCGACGGCGGCAACGGCCGCGTCAAGCGCTGTAGTGCGGCCGGAAGTTGTACGGTGTTCGCCAGCGGCCTGGGATTCCCGACCGATGTGGGCGCGGCCAGCGACGGCATCGTCTACGTCAGCGATTGGAGCCGGCAGGTGGTGTGGCGCTTCGCCGCCAACGGCAGCGCGCTGGGGATCTTTGCCGGCGTGCCGGGCATCCCGTATTTGACCAACGCCAGCCTGTTCAACGGCCCGGCCGGCGTCGCGGTAGCGCCCGATGGCAGCCTCTACGTGCTGGAGAATCCGGGCTATCGGCTGCTTAAGCAGGACGCGGCCGGCCAGCCGCTCTGGTCGGTGGGCCAGGCGGGCGTGCCGGGCAGCGACAACGCGCGCTTCGGCGATTACTGGCAGGGCCCGCAGGGCACGCTGGCCATCGACGCGGCCGGCCGGGTCTACGTGCCCGACACCGCCAACCACCGCATCCAGGTCTTCAACGCCAACGGCGCCTTCCAGCGCAGCTTCGGCAGCCAGGGCGTGGGCGATACCCAGTTCGAATGTCCTTCTGGCGTGGCCATCAACCCTGTCAACCAGGACATCCTGGTGGTCGATCCGTGCAACCAGCGGGTGCAGATATTCAGCAATGCCTGGCAGTACAAAACGACGTTGGGCGTCACAGGGGTGGCGGGGTCCAGCGAGCGCCACTTCAACTCGCCCAGCGGCGTCGCCGTCGACGCCAACGGCGGGATCTACGTGGCCGACACCAACAACTATCGGGTGCAGAAGTGCGCGCTGCTGGCCAGCGACTACGCTTGCGCGACCTTTGCCGGCGAGCGCGGGATGATTAGCGCCTCCTTCGACCATCTGCATCCAGTCTCGGTGGCGGTCGATCCGGCCGGCCGGGTAGCCGTAATCGATCAGCGCAACAACCGCGTGCAGGTTTTCGACCGGCAGGGGAACTACCAGACGACCATCGCCGGCGTCTTTGGGCCGCAGCCGGGCGGCCTGCGCCAGCCGATGGCGGCTCAGTTCGACCAGGCGGGCAATCTCTACGTGGCCGACCAGAACAACCATCGGGTGCAGCGCTACGCGCCGGGCACGCCGGCCTGGACGCAGTGGAATCTGAACGGCTTTGGTACGCCCACCAACGCCCTGGTGCTCAGCCTGGCCAGCTTCAACGGCCAGCTCTACGCGGGATCGGATAACGCCAGTACAGGCGCGCAGCTCTGGCGCAACTCCAGCGACGCGGCGGGCGGCTGGAGCGCGCTGACCAGCAATGGCTTCGGCGATGCCAGCAACGGCGGCATCAACTATCTGCTGCCTTTCGGCGGCCAGCTCTATGCCGGCACCTGGAATTGGAACGCGGCCAGCAATAGCAGCAGCGGCGGCCAGCTCTGGCGCAGCCCGAATGGCAGCGACTGGACCAGGGTGGTTAACAACGGCTTCGGCGACCCCAACAACGGCGAGGTGTTTCGCCTGGCAGTCTTCGCCAACCAGCTCTACGCCAGCACGTGGAGTTACGGCGCAGGGCGCGGCGCGGAGATCTGGCGTAGCTCCACGGGCAACGCGGGAAGCTGGAGCCGGGTAGTGGTTAACGGCTTTGGCGACGGCGCCAACGAGGCTATCATCAGCTTCGAGACCTTCGGCGGCCAGCTCTACGCCAGCACCATCAACAGCGTGACCGGCGGCCAGATCTGGCGCAGCCCGGACGGCGTCAGTTGGAGCCAGGTCAATGCCGCCGGCTTTGGCTGGAGCAGCAACTGGGCCATCTCAGCGCTGGCAGCCTTCGACGGCAACCTCTACGCCAGCACGCGCGAGGGCGGCCAGGTGTGGCGCTGCCAGGTGTGCGATGGCAGCGACTGGCAGCGCATGGTCAACGGCGGTTTTGGCAACAGCGCCACCACGCGCGCCAGCGCGCTGGCTGTGGCCGCAGGAGCGCTCTACCTGGTGATTGGCAACTACAGCACCGGGCTGGAGGTGTGGCGCACGACCGATGGGGTCGATTGGCAGCAGGTGGGTTTCGCGGGCTTGGGCGACAGCAACAACCGCGCTCCCTTCTGGGACAACTCGGTGCTGGCTGAAGGAAACCGGCTGTTGGTGGGCACGTGGAACACGGCCAACGGCGGCGAGATCTGGTCGTATCAGCCGCTGAGTGTGTACTTGCCAGTGGCGATCAGGCATTGATTGTCGGTCGGGTTGAAGGAACTGCACAATCCCCGCGGAGTCGAGCACGCCCACGTGCGGGTTGTGTACACACAAGCCGCACCTGGGGGTGCTCACTCCGCGGTGAAATGTAAGTGGAGTCGAGCACGCCCACGTGCGGATTGTGCATACACACGCCGCACCTGGGGGTGCTCACTGCGCGGTAAAACGTAAGGCTTGAATGAAACAGATTGAACCATGCCAAAAAAACGGGTGTGCCGGTAAGGCACACCCGTCGTAGTGCGAGGCAACGCGGGAAGCTATTGCATCTCGAGTTTTCCCAAGACGATCAGACTCTCCAGATCATCCATCCCCTCAGGCGCATACTGGCGAAACACGCTGCGCACCTGTTCCAGCGCAGCCTCGTCGGCCAGTCCCAGCATGCGCGTGATATCGCCCAAATCAATCGTGCGACTGGCATTGAACTTCATGAGCGTCAGGTAAGCCAGGGGTAACACAGGCAGTCCTTGGTCGTCGCGATTGGATTGCGCCTCGTACAGTGCAGCTGGCCACCAGGGATCGCGTCCCTCAATCACGTCGATCTGCGCTCCATCAGCAGTTTCCCATCGTGAGCCGCCGATGCTCAACGTTCCTACTCGCGTATATCCGGCGGCGTGGAGCTTCCGATATGTTTGCTCGATATCCTTCACCCCGACGACGATATCCAGGTCGCGAGTGAATCTCTCTGGCATGTAAAGCCGCGTCGCGGCCGCGCCCACGACAGCCCATAGCACGGGTGAAAGTACCCCTGTCAGATCAGGCCATTGCAACATCGTGGTTCTCTCCAGCAGGAACCCGCGCGAACTTCCGGTTCCGGGACGTTGTCGTCGCAGAGCCATGTCGATAATCGTGCGTCGCGTTAGGCTGTGGACATCGGTGGTTGCTGTCATGGCGCAATGATAGCACACAAGCGGAGTTTTGACCAGCATGGCGCTGAAAGCATCCTTCCAACCGGCCCCTCACCCGTCTGTTCTACCTCAAATCTGCTTCCACACCTTGGCCATACTCTCCCCGTACACGCTCAAGTCCCACTCGTTGAAGTAGCCAAACGGGGTGATCCAAACGCTGTAGCCGGTCTCGCGCAGCCGCGCGGCCAGCTCCTCGATCAACGCCTGCGCAAAGGCCGGCTCAGCGTTCTCGCCGCCCAGGTGAGTGAACGAGTGCAGGACGATGGTGCGCATCTCCCGCTTGTTGGCCAGCCATTTGAGATGTTTCAGCGTCTGGCGGAAGACGCTGGCGCGCTCGGCCGCGTCGGCCGCCTCGATCTGGTAGAAGGCCACCACCGCGTCGAACACCTCCTGCTCGACCGCAACGTCCTCCACCTCCTCCAACGTCTTGGAATAGCTGCGCCACCAGAAGCGCTTGGCTTGGAAAGTGAGTAGTTTCATGGGGGAGGGTAGACAAGGAGACAAGTAGACAGGTAGACAAGTAGACAAGGAGACAAGTAGACAGGTAGACAAGTAGACAGGTAGACAAGGAAACAAGGAGACAAGGAGATTGGTTGATTGGTCAGGTTGCGCCGCTGATGCTGGTTTCCCTTGTCTACTTGTCTACTTCCCCCTTGTCTACTTCCCCGTGACTTGCTCGAACACGCGCAGGAAGTTCAGTCCCAGCACCTGGCGTACGGTCAGCTCGTCGTGGCCGCGGGCCAGCATGCCGGCCGTCAGGACAGGATAGCGGGCGGCGTCTTCCAGCCCCTCAGGCATGGTGGCGCCGTCGAAGTCGGAGCCCAGCATGACGTGCTCGGGGCCGGCCGTGCGCACCAGATAGTCGATGTGGTCCAGTACGTGCTCTACGGTGACGCGCTGACCGCGCGCGGCCAGGAACTCGGTGACAAAGGTGGCGCCGATCAGCCCACCGCCCCGGGCGATGGCCTCGATCTGGCTGTCCGTGAGATTGCGCTCGTGGGGATGGAGCGCGGCTGCGTTGCTGTGTGAGGCGATGACCGGCCGCTGGCTGACCCGCAGCACGTCCTCCACGCCGGGCGGCGCCAGGTGCGACACGTCGATCAGGATGCCCAGCCGGTTGCACTCCTCCACAACCTGCACGCCGAAGGGCGTCAGCCCCTGTGCGTCGTCGCCCTCCATCACGCCGTCGGCTACCTCGTTGCGGAAATTCCAGGTCAGGCCGAAGTTGCGCACGCCCAGCCGATACAGGCAGTGCAGCACCTCGATGCTGCCCTCCAACGGCTCTGCGCCCTCCAGCCCCAGAATGCCGGCCACCTTGCCCTCGGCCTTGGCGCGGCGAATGTCGGCCGCGCTGCCGGCCAGCAGCAGGGCGTCGGGATAGCTTTCCAGCGCCTGGTGCAGCATGTCCATGCGCTGCATCGCGTGGCGGGCCGCGCCGCGTCGGTACTCGTCCACCGGCACGAAACAGGCGAAGATCTGGGCCGTGACACCGCCCGCGCGCAGCCGCGGCAGGTCCACATGGCCGCGGTCGGAGCGCTCGCCCAGCGTGCGTTCGCCCCGCAGCACCGCGCCCAGGGTGTCGCAATGGCCATCGACGACGATGGCGTCGAAGTGTAGAGTTTGAGGATCTATAGTCATACGACTCCGTAGGTCAGGTTAATAACGTGACAGCCAAAGTCCGGCTATTAGCCGGACCTACAAAGCGGCTTACCACACCGTCATGCGCCGGAACGACTCCGCGCGGGCCGCGCCGATGGCCTTGCCGCGCTCCTCGTCCCAGCCTTGCAGCCATTGCAGGCTGTCCATGCCCTGGCTGAACTGGCTGTGATGCGCCAGGCAGGCGGCCAGCTTCGCTTCGTAGACGCTGCTGACATCGACGAACACATCAGGCTCGCGGTCGGTCGAGAAAAGAAAAACGCGCTGCAGGCAGCCCAGCCCCGCGCCCGGCTCGCGCAACTGCTCCGGACGGTAGAGCGGCATCTTGGACGGCATGTACGCGTCCAGCGCCGCCTGGCCGGCCGCCCGGTGATCGGGGTGAACCTGGCCTGGCCAGAAGGGGTCGAAGGTCAGCAGCGTGTCAGCTTGGGTGACGCGGTAGAAGCGGGCGATCTGCGCGCGCAGCTCCAGGTCGGCTACCAGCTCGCCGTCGTGGTGGCCCAGGCTGTGCACCTGCTCGATGCCCAGGATGCGCGCCGCCTCCTCGGCCTCCAGCAGGCGCGTCGTCGCTACGGCCGGCCGCGTCGTGGCTGCATCCTGCGTGCCGATATCGCCCAGCGTGCAGTTGACCGAGAAGATCTGCACCCCGCGCTGGGCCAGCAGCGCCACTGTGCCGCCGCAGATTGTCTCCAGGTCGTCGGGATGCGCCGCCACGACGATCAGCCGCCGCACGTCATCGAAGGCTTCGCTACCCATCAACTCCGTCATGCGTCACCTCTTGATAAATTTCATCGTTTGTTGCCTCGCCTGAGGGGCCGTCTCATTATAGATGAGACAGGTGGAATGTCAAACCGCTTCTGCTGAGCCCAGCCGGGCGCCGGCGCCATCGGCGCTTGGTCGATTGCCGCACCCGCGCTATAATGCTGGCACCTGACAACCGTGAGGCATCCCTGGTGAAGCACGAACGATCCCTGATCACGCTCATTCTGCTGCTGGCCTTTGGCTTGCGCGTGTGGGGGCTGGACGACCGCAATATCTGGTGGGACGAGGGGCTGGTGGCCTGGGCCGCGCGCCTGCCGGCCGCGGCCATCGTCGACTGGACCGCGCACGATGTGCATCCGCCGCTCTATTTCCTGCTCCAGCGTGGGTGGTGGTTGGCCGTGGGCGACGGCGAGTTCGTCATGCGCTACACTTCGGTGTTGGTCGGCACCCTGGGCGTGGCCTTCATCTACCTGCTGGGCCGGACCCTGGGCGGGCCGCTGGCTGGGCTGCTGGCCGCGCTCTTTCTGGCCCTGTCCACTTTCGCCGTAAGCTGGTCGCAGGAGATGCGCATGTACATTGCCGCGTCGGCTGCGGCCACGGCCGCCTTGTGGGCCGCGCTGCGCTATTGG
Organism: Anaerolineae bacterium; assembly: GCA_049294015.1. Lineage (GTDB taxonomy): Bacteria > Chloroflexota > Anaerolineae > JAAEKA01 > JAAEKA01 > JAAEKA01. The sequence continues at coordinate 1,165 of JBAQCH010000191.1, read as the reverse complement.
CAGAGCGGCCGCTGGCGCTACTGGGGGCTGTACGTGCTGGCTACCGCGGCCGGGCTGTGGCTGCTCTATCTCTCCGTCTCGGTCCTGATCATTGCCAATCTGGCCTTCCTCTGGGTTTGGATCGGCCGGCGGCTGTCGCTGCGTTCGGTATTGCGCTGGGCCGCGGCCCAGGTGTTGGCGCTGCTGATCTATCTACCCTGGCTGGCCTACGCCCTGCCGCGCATGCCCTCGTGGTCCACGGCCGAGCCGTTCACGCCGCTGTTGTTCGTGCAGCTCTACGCCACCACCCTGGCGGTCGGCGTCTCGGCCAACCTGGATCGCTACCTGCTGCCCGTGCTGCTAGTGATAGCGCTGCTGGCCATCACGACGCCCTTAGCCTGGCGGCGGGCCGGCTCCATCGAGCAGCGGGCCGGTCTGGCCATGCTGCTGCTGGGGCTGCTGCTGCCAGCCCTGCTGGTCTACATCGTCTCGCTGCCGATCCACCTGTTCTACGCGCCGCGGCTGGCGCCGCGCTACCTGATCCCGCTGGCGGCTTGCTTCTACACGCTGCTGGCCTTGGGATTGGCCGCGTTGGCCGAAAAGCGGCGCTGGCTGGCCGCCGGGGGCGCTGCGCTGGTGGTAGGCGTGGCCGCGCTGGGCCTGCTGTCCTTCTACCCCGACCGCATCCGCCGCGACGATCTGTTGTCGTTGGCCGCCACCATCGACGCGCAGCGCCAGCCGGGCGAGGCCGTGCTGCTCTACAGCGACCGCGACTGGCCCCTTTTTGCCGCGCAGTACGCAGACGGTTGGAAGGGGGTGCCCAACGGCGCGCAGATGGAGGCCGACGCGGTCGGCTGGCTGCTGGAGCCGCTGTGGCAGGCCGGCGACGCGATCTGGCTGGCCACCACGCCGGACGCCGTGCGCATGGACCCGCAGGGCACCGTGCGTCGCTGGCTGGCAGAGCGGGCTGTGAGCGTTACAACCTGGGACTACGGCGAGAACGCGCTGGCCTTCTACGCCAAGACGCCGCAGCGGGCCGGTCAGGTAGCCGCGCTGCGCCCCGGCTTCGATCTGCCTCACGGCGCGACAACCGTCCCCAGCGGCCCGCTGAGCGCGGTCGTCCTGCCGCTGGCCCGCTATCCCATCGGCGACACGGTGCATCTGGCGCTGTTTTGGCGCGCGCAGG
>JBAQCH010000190.1:0-7236 GCA_049294015.1 Anaerolineae bacterium | reverse complement strand
ACTCCAAACCGCTGAGAGGTTTACGACAGCGTGAATCACCGTTTGAGCACGGCCATGGTCAGCCGGCAGACGCAGGCCAGCCGCTCCTGCTCATCCTGGATGCGGATGTCCCAGACCTGGGTGGAGTTGCCCAAGTGGATGGGGCGGGCGACGCCGGTGACGAAGCCGCTGCGCACCGAGCGGATGTGGTTGGCGTTGATCTCCAGGCCGACGCAGGTGGTCTCGGCCGGGTTGACGCACAGCGTCGCGGCCACGCTGCCCAGCGTCTCGGCCAGCGCCACCGACGCGCCGCCATGTAGCAGGCCGGCCGGCTGTACGGTGCGGTGGTCGACCGGCATGCGCGCTGTGATGCTGTCCTCGCCGATGGCGACAAACTCGATGCCGAGATGTTGGACCATGGTGTTGGCCGAGATGGCGTCGAGGGAGTCGGGGGTTGCTTCAATGTACCAGATTGTCATAAGAGGGTCTGCATCACGGATTAAACGGATTACCGGATTTCGCGGATTGCGGAGTGGCCTGCCATAGCAGGCGATTCTCCACCAGGCTGAGCTCGGCCCGGCCGGCTCGGCGCAGCGAGTTCAGGCAGGCGTGGATCGTCGTACGGGTCAGAAAGTAGATAGCCGGCTGCTCGATGCGCAGGTTCAGCGCGTCGGCCACGTATTGCAGCATCTGACTGTCGTCGGTTGGCTCGGCCAGCGCAGTGAAGACAAGCTCGCGGATCGCCTCGATGCGAGAAACGTTGTAGGCCAGCACCGGCTCCAGCCCGCTGCGGTCGTAGGCGTCGCCGTGGCCCTGGGCGAAGATGTGATAGGGCAGGGCAGGCAGCGCAGCCAGCGTGGCCAGCGTCTGGTCGATATCGACATAAAACGGGATGCCATACTTGTCTAGCACCTCAGGTGGGAAGAAGGCGTCGGCGGCGAAGCAGACGCCCTCCTGCGGCGCGGCAACCATCATCTGGTTGTGCGCATGCCCAGGCGCGGGGATGATCTCGACCTCGAAACCAGCGATGTCTTGCCGGCCGGGCTCAAGCAAACCGTCCACGGGGCAGGGCTGCGCCAGAATGAACTTGCCCTCCAGCTCCGCGATTGGCTGCGCGCCGGCGAAGAGATAGACCGGCTCCAGCAGCGGGTTCTCGACCACCGCCGCCTCGAAGGTCGGCGCCCAGACCGGCGCGCCCGTGCGGCGCTTCAGCTCGCCCGCGCCGCCGAAGTGGTCGGCATGGGCATGGGTGATCACGATCGCCGCCAGCTCGACGTGCAGGGCAGCCACGTGCTTCAATATCCGCCGCGCCGCATCCCGATCCAGCCCGCTGTCCACCACCAGCGCCCGCGTCCCGAACACCAACAGGCCGGCATTCGAGCCGGCCCGCAGGTGGTACGCGTTGGCGGTCAGGCGGATGAGGTCCATGACAGGGTGATTGGGTGACTGGGTGATTAGGTGATTGGGTGACAGGGTGATTGGAGGGCGCAACGCGATCCCTGCCTACCGGTGAACCAATCAACCAATCAACCAATCACCTAATTGATCACCTACTCCATCCCCAAATACGCCTTCATCACCTCAGGATTGTTCAGCAATTCTTTGCCGGTGCCGCTGAGGATGATGCTGCCGGTTTCCAGGACGTAGGCGCGGGTGGCGATGGAGAGGGCCATCAGGGCGTTTTGCTCGACCAGCAGCACGGTGGTGCCCTGCTTGTTGATCTCGATGATCGTCTCGAAGATCAGGTCGACCAGGATCGGCGCCAGGCCCATGGAGGGCTCGTCCAGCAGCAACAGCCGCGGGCTGGCCATCAAGGCCCGGCCCATGGCCAGCATCTGCTGCTCGCCGCCCGAAAGCGTGCCGGCCAACTGCTTCTGGCGCTCTTTGAGACGCGGGAAGAGGCTGTAAACGCGCTCGATGTCAGTCTTGATCGCCGCTTTGTCGTTGCGCAAGAACGCGCCCATCTGCAGGTTCTCGGCCACGCTCAGGCGACCGAAGACACGGCGGCCCTCAGGCGACTGCGCCACGCCCAGCTTGACGATCTCGTGCGGGGGCATGGTATGGATAGGTTTGTCCTCGAAGGTGATGCTGCCGTGCCGTGGATGCAAGATGCCGCTGATGGTGTGCAGGGTGGTGGTCTTGCCCGCGCCGTTGGCGCCGATCAGCGTGACGATCTCGCCCTGGTCGACGATAAACGAGATGCCCTTGAGCGCCTGGATCGACCCGTAGTAGGTGTGGATGTCGTCAATGTGCAGCAGCATACTCGGTTGCCCCTTTGCCCAGGTAAGCTTCGATCACTGCCGGGTCGCTCTGCACCTCTTTGGGCGTGCCCTCGGCGATCTTCTGGCCGAAGTCCATCACCGTCACCCGGCTTGAGATGCCCATCACCACCTGCATGTGATGCTCGATCAGGAGGATGGTGATGTCCAGCTCGTCGCGCAGGCGGCGGATGAAGTACATCAGGTCTTGGGTTTCGGCCGGGTTCATGCCGGCGGCCGGCTCGTCCAGCAGCAACAGGTCAGGCTTGGAGGCCAGCGCCCGCGCGATTTCCAAGCGCCGCTGGTCGCCGTAGGGCAGGTTGCGCGCCATCAGGTCGCCGCGGCCGGCCAGCCCGACGAAGGTGAGCAGGCGGCGTCCTTCGGCCACGGCCTCAGCTTCCTCTTTACGATTCTTGCGCGTGTGGAGCACCGCGCCCAGCCAGCCGGTGTGCAGGTGCGCCTCGTAGCCCACCATCGCGTTTTCGATCACGGTCATGTTGGGGAAGAGACGGATGTTCTGGTAGGTGCGGGCGATGCCCTGTCGGGTGATGCGGTCGGGCTGCATGCCGTCGATGGGCTTACCTTTGAAGAGGATCGTGCCCTCCTCCGGCCGGTAGAAGCCGGTGACGCAGTTGAAGAAGGTCGTTTTGCCCGCGCCGTTAGGGCCGATAATGCTGTGGATCGCATGCTCTTCGACCGCTACATCCAACTGGCCGACGGCTGTCAGGCCGCCAAAGCGCTTGGTCGTTTGCTGGCTTTCCAGAATAGCTGCCATCTGCCCTCCTAGGCCTCGTCCATATCGTGCAGCTCCAGCTTGCGCCGCGCTTCCGGCAGCAAGCCTTCAGGCCGCTTGAGCATCATGAACACCAGCACTGCGCCGTAGACCAACAGGCGATACTCGGCAAACTCGCGCAGCAGCTCCGGCAGGCCTACCAGCACCAGCGCGCCGACGATGACGCCCGGAATGCTGCCCAGGCCGCCGACGATGATCACCGCCAGGATGTTGATCGACACCAGCAGGTTGAAGCTGTGCGGGTAGACCGAGGTCAGCTTGGAGGCGAAGATCGCGCCGCTGAGCGCGGACAGCCCGGCGCCGGTGGCGAAGGCCATCAGCTTGGTGCGCACCAGGTTGATGCCCATCGCTTGCGCGACGTCCTCGTCCTCGCGCATGGCCGCCCAGTTGCGCCCCATGCGCGAGTATTTCAGCCGCGTGGCGATGAAAGCTGCGACCAAAATGCCGGCCAGGATGACGTAGAACAGCAGTTGTTGGTCCGAAAATCTGCCGCCGGGCGTCGATTGGATGGCTCGCGGAATGCGGGTAATGCCGTTGGAGCCGCCCGCCAGCGGCTTGAGCCAGTCCGACAGGAAGATCAGCCGGATGATTTCGCCGAAGCCCAGCGTGACGATGGCCAGGTAGTCGCCCCGCATCTGCAACACAGGGATGCCCAGAATGACGCCGGCCAGGGTGCCGATCAGCACGGCAAAGGGCAACGCCTGCCACCAGGTCAACTGCACGCCCAGCCACTGGATCTCCGGCGAGGTCAGGATGCCGACCGTGTAAGCGCCCAGGGCGAAGAAGGCCACGTAGCCCAGGTCCAGCAGACCGGCAAAGCCCACCACAATGTTGAGCCCCAGGCCCATCAGAATGTAGAGGCCCACCGTGTCGAGGATCTCAGCCGGGTAGGGGCCGAGCAGCGGCAGCGCCAGCACGCCGATACCCAGGATAATGTAGGCGGTGGTTGCCAGGGCGCGCTGCCGTTTAGTGGGCATGGCGCTGATGCGTTGGCTGGCGGCCGCGCGGGCCGGCTGCCAGAGATAGGTGATCACAGCCGCGATGACGAACGCCGCCGCGGCCTGCGCCGGGCCGATGCCGCGGCCGGCGAAGAGCGACGAGTTGAGGATCGAGACAATCGGGATGGCCACCAGCCCCATGCCCACGGCCCGGCGCAGACGGTCAGGCAGCAGAAAAAGCCCGGCCGACAATGCGCCAACCACCACACCCACGCCGATCAGCACGAACAGGCCGGTCGGCACACCCATGTCAAAGGTAAGCAATGTCCACAGCTCAGGGGAGGCGTTGATGAAGATGTTGCGCAGGTTGATGGCCGGCGCAATCACTGTCAGAGCGGACAGGAAGAGGCTGATGATCAGGCCAGCGCTGGCGCCACTCAGCAGGCACCAGGCAATCGGGGGCTTGGCCTGTTTGGCGGCCGCCCGCTGCGCGGCCATGTAGCCGAAGAGGATGAACACCGAGAGCAGGATGATTTGCCCCAGGCTGATCACGCCGGTGATGATCATGCGGTTGGCCAGGGCAGTCATAATGCCGACCAAGGCCAGGTAGATCGCCACGATGCCGCCCAATAGCCCGATCTTGAGCACAGGCGACCAGCGACTGCCTGCGCTGGCTGCCATCGGTACACTGACGCTGGATGCTGTCATGGGGCTACCTCACGCTTTCTTGGTGGCCAGGCGCTCGCCCAGGATACCGGTGGGCCGGAAGATCAACACCAGCACCAGCAGCAGGAAGGCCAGAGCGTCTTTGAGTTGGTAGGGAGCGGGGATGCCCAAGCCGTCCAGCACCAGGTTGGGGAAGAGCGACTCGGCGATGCCCAGGAACAGGCCGCCGACCATGGCGCCGGCCACGTTACCGATGCCGCCCAGCACCGCGGCCGTGAAGGCTTTCAACCCTGGGATGAAGCCGGTGAGGAAGAAGACCTGGCGAAAGAGGGTGGAGAAGAGCACGCCGGCCGCGCCGGCCAGTGAGCCGCCGATCACGAAGGTGATGACGATGATGCGGTCGACGTTGATGCCCATCAACGCGGCGGCGTCCTTGTCCTCGGAGACGGCCTGCATGGCTCGCCCGGTCTTGGTGCGCTGGACGAAAACATACAGGGCAATCAGCATGACGATGGCTGCGACGATGACCAACGCCTGGGTCTTGAGGATCGTGATGCCCAGCAGAGTGATGGTGCCCTTCAACTGCTCCGGTTCGGGGTAGCTCTTGATGCCGGAGCCGAAGAAGCCGCGAAAGGTATACTGCAAGAAGAAGGAGGCGCCGATAGCCGTGATCAGCGGCACCAGGCGCGGCGCCCGGCGTAGCGGGCGGTAGGCGATGCGTTCCAGCAGCACGGCGATCGTGGCTGAGGTCGCCATAGCCCCGACAAAAATCAACACCTGGGAGGGCAGGAAATAGCGCTCCAACAGATCCGCCCGATTGAGGGCCGTGGCGATGAAATAGCCGATGAAGGCGCCGGCCATGAACACCTCGCCGTGGGCGAAGTTGATCATGCGCAGAATGCCATAAACCATGGTGTAGCCCAAGGCGATCAGGGCATACACGCTGCCTTGCGCCAGGCCGAAGACAATCAAGTCCAGCCAAACGCGCGGTGGATAGGTGGCTGCGGCAATAGTCGACACCGCGCCGTAGATCACGACTCCCAAGATCATGAAGCCGATGATCCACATGACGATGGTCGTGCCTGTCACCCGCCTGCGAAATCGTTGAAACATGGAGAGTCACTCCGTGAGGGGGCCGGCTCTGAGAGGGATGCCTCCACCCCTCCCAGAGCTGCGATAGTGGACGTAGGCGATTCAACCACCGTGTGGAGAAGAAGTCGCTCCAGAGATAAGCTGGCCAGGCGACCTCCTCTCCATCTTGGGTCGAAAGCGAAAAGGGTGCGTTTGATCTGGTTGAACCCAAGACCCTGCGGGTTTCCGTGTTCGATCACGAGGCGCAGTCAACGAACAGAAACGCGCAGGGTCTCAACTGGTCTCAAACACGCCCAAGTGAAAACGCCGCCCCGCGCCAGGCGGGGCGGCGTTCGGCAGGCGATCAGTTGGTCGGCCAGATCTTCTTGGGGTTGCTGTCATCAGACGCGCCGGGGTTCCAGGTGGCGCGATCGGAGCTCATACCCTGGTAGACGGCGATCTTGGGGTCGGCGCAGTCGCCGGTGGCGGTGCAGGTCAGGTTGCCGGTCAGGCCGGTCATGCCCGACGTAGCCAGCATGGCGTCGCGCAGCGCAGTGCGTGGGATGACCGTGTTGCCGTTGGCGCACTGAACGGCTGCCTTTTCGACGGCGTCGGCGATCAAGTTATAGGCGTCGTAGGCATGGGCGTGGAACGGAGCCAGCGGCGCCTCACCGAATTTCTCCTGGTGCTTGGTCAGGAAGTCCTGATAGCCGCCGCCGAAGGCCGAGAAGTCAGGGCTGGACCAGAGGAAGCCCTCGGAGGCCGCGCCGGCTGCGTCCAGGAAGTCAGGCGAGAAGATGCCGTCGGCGCCGGCCAGTTGCACGTTGGCCAGATCGGCGTTCTGCTTGGCCTGGGAGGCGATCTGACCGCCGGCGGCGATGAAGATCGGCATATAGATGAAGTCAGGCTTGGCGGCGGCGATGCGGGTCAGCATCGGGCCCATGTTGGTCTCGTTGGGGTCGGTGGCTTCCTGGGCTACGATCGTGCCGCCCAGCTTCTTGAACTCGTCGGCGAAGACCTGCTGCAGCTTGTCGGCGTAGAGGCTGCCGTCGTGGATGGTAGCGGCGTTCTTGTAGCCCTTCTCGATGGCGTACTTGGCCATGGCCGCGCCCTGGATGGTATCGTTGTGGGCGGTGCGCATGTAGAACGCGTACTCGGCCGGGCGGTCAGCCGCGGTCAGGTCAGGGGCGGTGTTCGAGGGCGAGACCATGGGAATGCCTGCGGCGAAGAGCAGTGGGATGGCCGCGCGGGCCGCTGACGAGCAGTTGGTGCCGATGGCCGCCACGACGCTGGGGTCAGAGGCGACCTTGGTGCCGGCCGCCTGGCCGCCTTCGGCGTTGCAGCCCTCGTTCTCACCGGTCAGCTCGACCGTGTGGCCGGCGACGGTCGGGCGATCCGTCTGGGCGATCTCGGCGCCGCGCTTGGTGTCAGTGCCCAGAGAGGCATCGGCGCCCTCGACCACGAACAGCCAGGCCAGGTGCAGCGGGTCGCCGGACGCCAGGGTCACACAGCCCTTGGGGTCGTCGCAGGC
>JBAQCH010000189.1:0-2326 GCA_049294015.1 Anaerolineae bacterium | reverse complement strand
GTGTTGAACCTGGACTACGACCAGGCAGTCGAGCATACCATCGCCGCGCTCAAGGAGCAAGGCTTCGGCGTGCTGACCGAGATCGACGTCAAGGCGACGATGAAGGCCAAGCTGGACGTCGACTTCCAGCGCTATGTGATCATCGGCGCCTGCAATCCGCCGCTGGCCTACCAGGCCCTATCCACCGACAAGAGCGTGGGGCTGATGCTGCCCTGCAACGTGGTGGTCTACGACAACGGCGACGGCAGCAGCACGGTCTCCGCGCTCAATCCGCTGGCCGCCATCGGCGTCGTCGGCAACGCCGGCCTGGACACCATGGCCACGGCCGCCACGGCCAAGCTGACAGCGGCCATCGAACGGCTTAACGTTCTGTCGTAACGCAATCCGCCGGATTGTTCAGCCGCAATCCAGCAGATTGTGCTACAATCACAGATCACCCGCCACACAACAACGCCCGGCCAATCGGCCGGGCGTTTTGCGTTCCACGCGGTCGCCGTCGATCTGCGGACGGCATTGTACCATTGGTCACGGGGGGGTGGCAAAGCGGGAGAATGGAACGATATCATTCTCGTGAACAATACATGATGCAGATCATGGTCTACGTCGAGACTAAGTAACTGTCAAGAAATAAGTTGGCGGTTTATGTGCTCACTGAATGAGTCAGGCGAAATCACGTAGTTCCAGGTAGGACAGATTGATCTGCGCTTGAGGTTGATGGATTGGCGTTCTTCATCAGTGAGCTTGCGTCCCTTCTTGAATTCCTTGTCAAGCAAGAATGCCTTGACTGTCAGACCGGTCGATGTAGTCGTACTCTGGATGTAATTGAGCATGGTCTGGAGAGAGTGCAATGGTTTTCCAGCCCAGTTGATCGTGATCTGACTGAACAGGCGGTACTCGATCGGGTTGTATTTGGAGTTGCCTGTTGGATAGTGGCAGACCAAAATGGCGATGCCCAATTCATTGGCAAGTAGCTGGAGTTCATGCTTCCACAACCAGAAGCGACAATTGTTGCTACCGCCGGCATCGCATAGGATCAAGAGAGCATCTTCCTGTGCGAAGCGTGGTCGCTCATGATGGTTCCACCACGCACGGATAGCTTCCACGGCCAGTTCGGATGTGTTGTGAGATGCGGAAACATAAACACTGCCTTGATTGTGGAGCAGGTCGTAGATGCCAAAGGGAACAGCGATGGCGAGAGCATCTTGACGAAAGTCGTGACTGTTGACCTGTTCTGCTTGCCGACGCCAGATGCGGCCTTTGTTAAAGAAGGAGCCGATCAACTCCTTGTTCTTGGCATCGATGCTGATTACCGGTCGTCCGCTCTTCTGAAAGAGCTTCTTGACTCGTTTGATGTACCGGAATTGACGGTCTCGGTCTGGATGCGACGGCCCGCACAGATTCTTACGGTTGGATACCAGCCCGATCTTTTGTTTCTTCAACAAACGTCTCACGGTGGTCGGACTGACGGAGATCGTTGTCTGGCTGACTTGATCTGCCAATCTGCGTAGGCTCGCGCGCACCCAGCGTTTGGAACTTGTCGGGTCACCGGCCAGATCATCTCCTACCAGGGTTTCTAAAGTTGGTTCGACGTCTGGACTTTTTTTTCCACTGGTTTGCGACCGCCGCCGGGCAAGCGCACTCGCTCGGTCGGTCGGTTAGCCAAGTTATCTGCCAATTCCCGACGCCCTTTCCGGATCGTATCGATGTTGATCCCTGTTATCTTTGCCATCAGTTCTGTGCCACCGTGCCCTATGTGCTCCGCTTCCAAGCCAACGTACCACCGCCGTTGCTGTTCATCCAGCCGACTGAGAAACAAATTCATCAGTCGATGGTGTTCCTTGTCAGGGTGTGGTTCAACCGATTGGCAATTCTCACATTGACAGATGTAGATTGGCTTCTTGCCCATGATCACAACTCCTTGCGTTGCTTGGTTCTCGAAGCCATTTTACACCAGATTCCACGAACTTATTAATGGACAGTTACTTATGGTCTTGCTCGACACTAATGTCTTTGTCATTGACCGGTTCTTCCGGCGTGATGACCGGTATGATGCCAACAAAGCCTTCTTGGAACTTATGACAAAGACAGAAGCGGGATTCTCGATTTTCTCTTTGTTCGAGTTGTGTGGGATTTCCTCATTCAATCTATCAGCCGCAGAACTCAAACAGTGGGCATATCAGTTTGACGAGGTATACCCAGTGACCATCCTTGGGCCACGAGGACTCCGGGCACAGAACGCAACCACATGGTTCTTGAATTTCAGTCATGCGATGTTCGACATGTTCGGTCGCAAGATGACGTGGGGAGATGCCGTTTTGCTTCGTAC
>JBAQCH010000188.1:0-10555 GCA_049294015.1 Anaerolineae bacterium | reverse complement strand
GGCCCAGGAGGCAGCCGCGCCGGCTGCTGCACCGGCGCCCCTGCCGGCGGCTCAGCCAGCAACGGCGCCGGCCGAGCAGGCGGTCGAGGCGTTGGCGCTGGTGGAAGAGCCGGCCGCTGGGCAAAGCGCACCCGATCAGACCGAGCCAACCAGCGAGGAAGCAGCCGCCAGCTTCATGGCCCCGCCGGCCGCGCCAGAGGCAATGGCAACCGTGGAGGCTACCCCGGAAGCTGCGACCGCGACGACTGAGCTGGCCGCCCCTACCGCTGAACTGGAGGCGCTGCGCGCCATGACCGGCGCCGTCGAGATGGAGACGCTGCCGCTTACGACGCTGGCGCAGATCACGGCTACGGTTGTGCTGACAGAAACCGTCACCCTCACGCCCACCGCAGCAATCACCGTCACGCCGACCGTGACGCCTACGTTGACCGCCCGTGAAGCCGAGGCGTCTGCCCTTGCTCGCAGCGCAGACGCTGCTGGCACGCCTACGGCTACGGCGACACCCAGCCCGACACCCAGCCCAACGCTGACCTGGACGCCGGAGGCGACGCCCACACCGTCGCCGGAGCCTACGGCTACGCCAACCAGTGAGCCAACCGCGACGCCGCTGCCGGAGCCGACCGCCACAGCGCCGCTGGAGCCAACAAGCACGCCACTGCCACAGTCCACGACAACGCCGCTGCCAGAGCCAACGGCCGAAGCGACGGTAGCTGCTGCGCTGGCTGCCCCTGCCGCGGCCAAGGCCGCCGCGCCGGTTGAGATCCCGCTGGAGTCGCTGCCGATCATCCGCGAGCGCTTCCCGCAGACGCTCTACTGGAACCCCGAAGTGGTCACCGACGACGCCGGCCGGTTGGCCGTCTCGATCCCTACCGGAGATGTGATCACCACCTGGCGTATCACTGCGCTAGCCGTGGACCGCAGCGGCCGGTTGGGCAGCGCTGTCGCGCCGCTGGTGGTTTTCCAGCCCGTGTTTGTGACCTCCAACCTGCCTTCGCAGATGGCAATTGGTGAGCAGTTCGAGGCGCGGGTGCAGATCTTCAACTATAGCCAACGAACGCAAACGGTGCGGCTGGCGGCCCAAGCCAGCGCTGGTCTGCGGGTTGATCTCAACGCCCAGTCCGTAGTTGTACCGGCCAACGAGGTCGTGGCGCTCACCGCCCGCATCCAGGCTGTCAGCTCAGGTCTGCAAACCATCACCCTTGTCGTGATGGGCGACAGCACTCTGGATCAGCGACAGGCGACGATTCTGGTCCAGTAACCCTTCGGGAACAGCGGTCAGTTGTTAGTTCGGCAACAAAAGCGGGGGATGTGTTTGAGATTGGTTGATGGCTGGTCATTGCGAGTTTTCCATGCCGCTGGGCGGTATGAAAAACTCGCAATGACCGCTCAACCAGACTCAAACACACCCAAAAGCGGGTGGCGTCATGCCACCCGCTTTTTGTAGGGTTGGTAGTGACGACTTATGAAGGTTAAGAATTTATCCCGATAATCTTGCCGCAGCGCCGCCTGCGTTTGAAACCGCAGGCTGATATGCTGCGCAAAGCATGCTGAAGCAAGCTAACGTGCATGACTGAGCTTGCTTTAGCATGCTTCGGGTGTGTCAGACGCCGAACACCTGCCCGGTCTACGGGTTCATTCGGCGACGACGCCGCGGTGCGATTGCCGGAACATTTTCTTAACTTTCATCAGTCGTTTCGGGTGCCCGCACATGGCTGAAGCCGCCACTACCAGCGCACGTTACTCGCTCAGGGGATGCCCGTTGGACTGATAAAGCCACACGCCTGTGTCGTTCGTATTCTTGACCACCTGTCCCTTTTGTTCCAGCACGTCCAGATGCCCCAGCACCTCCGAAGCGGCCAGGAAGGTGTCCACGGCGTCGAGCCGGCGAAACAGCGCCTCAGCGAGCTGCCAGACGGTCTGGGGCCCGCGGCTCAGCTCGTTCAGCAGCCGCGCCAGCCGCTGCTCGTAGAACCGGAAGCGGCTGTTGATCAGGCCGCGCACATCAGCCACTGCGTCGCCGTGACCAGGGAGCACCAGCGCGACCGGCAGTTCGTAAACGCGGCACAGCGATGTCCAGTAATCCACCAGGGGGCGGCGGCGCTCCGTCTCACCTAGCGGGGGTGGACCGACGATGGCATTGGAGCTGATGTGGGCCAGCAGGTGGTCGTTGCCCAGCAGCAGCCGCTCGGCCGGTTGGTAGAGGCAGATCAGGTTGTCGGCGTGGCCGGGGCAGTGCAGCACCTGCCAGCCAACGCCGGCCAGATCGATGACGTCGCCCTCGCCCAGCAGGCGCGCCACAGGGGCGTAGGTGATAAACCGCTGCATATCCCGGTAGAGACGGGCGGTGTTTTCGGCCGGAGCAGCGGGCACGCCGGCTGCCAGCAGCAGATCCAGCCAGAACTGCTCGCGTGGCGCCAGATACGAAGCCCAGCCTTCGACCAGCGGCTGAGCCAGCGGGTGCGCCCAGACCTCAGCCCCACTGGCAGCGACGATGCTTCCCACCAGTCCATAGTGGTCGGCGTGAGCGTGGGTGATGATCACGCGCTGGATATCGCGCAGGGCGACTCCCTGCTCAACCAGGCCAGCTTGCAGCGCGGCCAGCGCCGCAGGCGTCTGCGGCCCGGTGTCGATCAGCGTCAAAGGATCGCCCTGCACCAGGTAGGTATGGACTGGCCCCACCGGAAAGGGGGTCGGCAGCGTGATCTGATGGATATGACGCAGGAGTGGGGCGTCGAATGGGTCGACGGGGACGGTCTGCATGATGCCTCTGAGGTCGCTCAGGCCTCTTTGCTCTTGACCAACAGAGTCCACGTGCCGCGCTGGACGGTCTTGTCTTCTTGGTTGAAGATCTGCACCTTAAAGGTGACGTAGCCGCCGCCCAGCCGCGCCATGGGCTTGAGCTCGCTGACCGCGGCATGGACGCGAATGGTGTCGCCGATCTTGACCGCAGCGCGGAACTGCCACTCCAGCCCCATGAAGCCAAGGACGGTCTGTTGCATGAAACCCAGGCGCTCGGCCAGGCCGGTGGCCATCGAGAGCACCAGCAGGCCGTGGGCGATGCGCTCGCCGTAGGGGGTCTCTTTCGCGGCTTCGGCGTCCGTGTGCAGCGGATTCCAGTCGCCGCTGAGCATGGCAAAGTTGACAATGTCGGTCTCCGTCACGGTGCGTCCCTGGCTGGTGATCGCATCGCCGACGGTATAGTCTTCGTAATACAGCCCCTGAACGGGCCGCAAATCAGCCATAATGACAGCTCCTTGCACCGAATGAAGTAGGTTGACCTCTATTGTACCGGTGCAGCAAGGCTTTGACAAGCTGTGGAGGCTCCCTGGCAGGGTGTGGGGTTGGGGCAAAGTCAGACAAGTCATTTCTTCGGAAGAAATGACTTGTCTGTGTGGCTGACAAGCCCAGAAACAACAACAGGCCCAAACCGTGGGGTTTGGGCCTGCTGGCGGAGAAGGGGCCTCAAGTAACTTTCGAGCTCTGTTTCACGGGATGTACCGTGCTTTCACGGTTTCGGCAATCGCTTTCTTCCTGATTTCCAGGTTGTTGCCTTGGTCCCGTAGCGGACTGTCTGACGTGGTACAACTGACCTGTGCGTCTAAGGGCCGCGCACTTCACTGTCCGATTTCTACAGGCTCCCTGCTCCTTGCTGGGAGAGCTTTGACTTTCAACGCATCTCTAGCGGTCCTCCCTCAACCGTGTTCCACCTCCTGCTTTGCACTAGTCAGAGCGAGGGTTGGTTGGATTTTCAGGTTTGGTCCGTCAACTTGCGTTGAGTTGTTAAAGTGCTCTCAGCTAGCTGCATTATATCATGGGTGCTCTGGCCGAGTCAACCCCCTTTTGCTGAGCTGGCGAAATTTAAGGTAGGAACGCCCGACACTATCCAGTGGGTCTGGCCCGCGGGCGCAGCAGCCAGACGGCCAGCAAGATAAGCCCGCCGCCAGCAACCTGGCTCGCGCTCAGCGTCTGGCCCAACACCAGATAGGCCAGCAGCGCGGCCAGCACCGGCTCCAGCGTAGCCATCAGGCTGGCGACGCTGACCGGCACGGTACGTACGCCGGCGGCGTAGGCCACCGACGCGCCCACCGTCGGCCCCAGCGCCAGCACCAACAGCCAGAAGACCGTTCCAGGACTCTGCAACGCGCCAGCCAACGGCGCCAACGGCTGCAAAACCAGCAGCGCGGCTGCGCCTACTAACATGCCGTAGCACTGCAAGGTCCACGGATTGGTGTGGCGGACCCCCACTTTGTTGAACACGCTCCATAGGCCATACGTCAGACCCGACAACAGGCCCCAGAAAATGCCGAGGGCATTGAGGCGCAGCAGGCCCGGCTGAAAGACCTGCGCCACCAGCGCCGAGCCGGCAAGGGTTAGCAGCAGCGCGACCAGGTGGACGCGCGTCAGCCGTTCGCCCAGAAAACGCCAGGCGATCACGGCCACCCAGGCTGGCGCGGTGTACAGCAGCACGGCCGCCACCGCCACGCCAACCGACAGGATGGCGTTGATGTAAGCGGCGTAGAACAGCGCGATCCCGCAAATGCCGTAGAGCACGACCACCCGCAGCGCCCGCCGGTTGAGCCGCAGCCATGCCGGGCGCAGCGCCAGCAGACCGGCCAGCAGGATCAACCCGCCCAGGCCCGCGCGCAGTCCCGCTACGGCCAGGGGCGGCAGGCCATAGGCGCCAGCCAGGTAGGTATAGATGATTCCCAGCGTAGCCCAGAGCGACGCTGCCAGCAGCACCAGCAGATAGCCGCGCGCCAGGCCGGTAGGTTGAGGAGAGGATGACGGTTCGGTGGTCATAGACGATCGCCTGGCTGGATTGGAAAGTTGCGACCGATTGTACTCCAGCAACTGGTTGCTGTCCACTCACAGCCGCGCTTGCCCGTCCGGCCATTCTGCGCGATAATATGCACAAATTATGGAAGCGCCGCATGAACGCCATGACGGTCTCCACGCAGGAGGACAGCAGCATGATCACCGTTTCTATCAAAGACGACAACGCCAGCAGCGTGGCCCGGCAGGTCTACGACCAGTTGTGGTCAGAGCAGGGTCTGCGCACCACCACCGCTGACATCGAGATCGAGGCCGAGCAGGGCGCAGTAGCGCTGAATGGCCGGGTGCGCACCGGGATTCTGCGCCGCCAGGCTGACCGGCTGGCGCGCATGGGTTTGAACGGCTGGCAGCTCCACAACAACCTGATCGCCGATGACCACCTGGCCATGGACATGGCGGCCCGGCTGGCGGCTGATCCGCGCACAGCCGCGGCCAACGTGCGTTTCGAGGTTTTTCTCGGCGTGGCCTATCTCGGTGGGACGGTCAACAGCCCGGAGCAACGCGCGGCTGCGCTGCAGTTGGCCGGCCAGACCCCCGGCGTAGACAAGGTGGAAGACCGCATGGGGATCGTCCGTTGAATCCAGCTCCATCCCCCAACTAACCTTCGTAAGCCACGGGCAGTTCCCGTGGCTTTTTTTGTGCGCCGCGGGGTCTAACAGAACGCTAACGCTTCGCAAACGTTGATCTAACAATTGCGCGCTATGATAGGGGCAGATAAGCGTTGAGCCAGCATTGCTTGACGCATCACATCAAAAAACACAGTAAAGTGTCAAACAGGCTCAGGCAATTCGTCTGAGAGGAGGTAAGTCAAAATGGCAGGCAACATTGTTCGATGGGAGCCGATGCGCGAGATGCTTTCGCTGCGTGAGGCGATGGACAAGCTATTCGAGGAGAGCTTCGTCGGCCCGCAATGGCGGTCCATGTGGCAGGCTGATGGCGGCGGCGCCACGCTGGCGCTGGACGTCTACGAGACCGAGGATGCGCTGAAGGTCACCGCGCCGGTGCCTGGCATCAATCCTGAAGAGGTCGAGATCACTGTCACAGGCAACGCACTGACCATCAAGGGCGAGACCAAGGTCGAGGAGCGCGAGGAGAAGGGCAACTATCTGCGCCAAGAGGTACGCTATGGCAGTTTCCAGCGCAGCGTGGAGTTGCCGGTGGACGTGCAATCCGACAAGGCCGAAGCTGTGTTCGAAAACGGCATGCTGACGCTGACCCTGCCCAAGGCCGAGCAGGTCAAGCCCAAGAGCATCAAGATCAACGTCAAGTAAGCGTCGTGACAACACCGGCAGCCGAGCCGGGCCAACGACCGCCCGGTCCGGCTGCTTGTTTGAGACTATCCAACCAAACTCTGACATAACTGAACCGAAGGAGAAAGCAACATGACTCGTGTAATGACCCGATTTGAGCCCGCTCGTGAGTTCGTGACCCTGCGCGATGCGATGGATCGCCTGTTCGAGGATAGCTTTGTGCAGCCGAGCTGGACTGCCCTGGCCCGCCGGCCGCGCACCAACCAGGAAGAGTGGCGCTTGCCGCTGGACGCCTACAGCACGGCCGATGAGATCGTGATCATGGCCGCTGTGCCGGGCGTCAACCCCGAGAACGTGGAGATCACCTTCGAGGGTGATGTGCTAACCATCCGCGGTGAGTTTCCTGGCGCGCTGGAGAACGTGGAGTACATCATGCGTGAGCGCCGCCACGGCCGCTTCAGCCGCAGCCTGACTTTCAACGTGCCAGTTAACGCCGAGGGCATCGAGGCCACCTTCGAGCACGGCGTGCTGACCATCATGGCGCCCAAGGCCGAGACCGTCAAGCCCAAGACGATCAAGGTGACGGCGCGGTAGACGTGAGAGCGAAGAAGTCGGGCTTTTCCGAAAAAGCCTGACTTCAGGTTCGGCATCAATCAACGGGAGCAGCGCAGCGGCGGGCTGTGCTGCTCCCGTTGCGTTCGAGATGGACAGCAAGTTTGGCGTCAGGCGGGTGCAGGAGTATACTGACGGCCTAAGCAAAACCATAGGAGACAGGTATGCCGATCTACGAATTCCAATGTGACACCTGCGGCGCGCACTTCGAGCGACGTCAAGCCTTCGGCGACGCCAGCGTGCCTTCCTGCCCAAACGGACACAACGGCGTTCACCGCATTTTCAGCGCGCCCGGCATTGTCTTCAAGGGGTCCGGTTGGTATGTGACCGACAGCCGTAAACCCAACTCATCGGCCGGCTCTGATTAGGCGCCTGTATGCTTGCGTAAAACAGTGGATAAAAACAGCGGGCTCGGTCGGAGACCGGCCCGAGCAGGTATTCTTGAGTCCGGTTACTGGCTACGTAAACATCAATCAACGCTCCATCACAACGGTGGGGCGTCTTTTTTGGGGGTAGCGTAGGGATCAGAACGCGTCCATGCCGCCTGGCCCGCCTGCGCCAAGATCCGGCATCGACTCCTCGATGGCTTCGGGACTCTCGCCGGCCTCGAGACGATTCACCACTTCGCCAAACTCCTCCCCCAGAT
Source organism: Anaerolineae bacterium (assembly GCA_049294015.1). Taxonomy (GTDB): domain Bacteria; phylum Chloroflexota; class Anaerolineae; order JAAEKA01; family JAAEKA01; genus JAAEKA01. Next base: position 3,214 of record JBAQCH010000188.1, on the reverse strand, counting down.
CTTCGCCCATCTCCGCGCTCATGCGGCGCATCCAGCGCGCCATGGACTTGGGGTCGTTCTCGTCCAGATCGCCGAAAGCCGCGGGGTCGTCCAGGTTATCCAGCCGGCTCTCCTCCGAGCGCAGCACGGCCACGCGCGACATCAGCCGGCTCAGCTCGACGCCGCCGCAGCGCGGGCAAACCGGCTGCCCCTCGGCCGCATCGCCAAATGTCTTCCACCAGATGCTCACACGCCGGCGACAGCCAGCGCAACGGTATTCGTAGATCGGCACGGTCTTGTCCTTTTGGGGCTATCGAAAGAATCGGGTACACTGGTGCGGCAGGTTGGTAGAGTGGTGGATTGGTAAAGTGGTCAGCCGACCAGCTTACCAATCTACCAATCTACCAATCTACCAGATTATACCAACCGGCGCCGTTTGCGCCAAGAGTCCGCAGCGCAGAAAGAACCATCATGCCCGAAATCGACGTGACGATTGATCCTTACGAGACCCTACATGCCCCGCGGCCGCTGCTTGTCGTTCTGTCTGGCCCTTCGGGCGTGGGCAAGGATGCCGTTATGGCCCAGATGCGCGAGCTGAACGTGCCTTTCTACCAGGTGGTGACGGCCGCCACGCGCGCCCAGCGGCCCGGTGAGATCGACGGCCAGGACTACCACTTCGTCAGCATCGAGCGCTTTGCCGCGATGATCGAGCAGAAGGAGTTGCTGGAACACGCCGTGGTCTATGGCGACTACAAGGGCATCCCCAAGGCTGAGGTGCGCAAAGGGCTGGCCAGCGGTCTGGACGTGGTGCTGCGCGTCGACGTGCAGGGCGCGGCGACCATCCGCAGCCTGGTGCCGCAGGCCGTGGCCATCTTCCTGATTGCATCCTCAGAGGAGGAGATGGTGGTCCGATTGCGCGGCCGCAAGACCGAAGATCCTGGCATGCTGGCCATGCGCATCGCCACCGCGCGCGAGGAACTCCGTCGTCTCGATGAGTTCGACTACGTAGTTGTCAACCGCGACGGCTGCCTGGGCGAGGCTGTGCTGCAGGTACTGGCCATCATGACGGCCGAGCGTTGTCGGGTAAACTGGGAGCCGGTGGAGCTATGAGGGTAGACAAGGCAAGAAGTAGGCAAGTAGACAAGTAGACAAGTAGACAAGTAGACAAGTAGACAAGGAAGTTAAGATGGAAGCAGCAAATTCGGCATCGGATGGCGGGATGGTGGGGTATCGCATTCCCATGGCCCGACCGCGCTGGACGTTCATCCTGCTGGGCGTCAACATCGCTGTGTTTCTGGCCATGACGGTCTTCGGCGCGCTCAACGGCCTGGGGTTGAATGGCAGCCAGGATTCGCGTGTTCTCTTGACCTTCGGCGCGATGCAGAATCAATTGATCGCCCAAGGCCAGTATCACCGGCTGCTGGCCAGCATGTTCTTGCACATCGGCCTGATCCACCTGCTGTTCAACAGCTACGCCCTGTATGTCGTCGGCCAGGACGTGGAGCGGCTGTACGGCGCGGCGCGCTTTTTGGTGATCTACTTTCTGAGCGGGCTGGGCGGCAGCCTGGCATCGTTCGTGTTGGGCGCTGGCGGCATCTCGGCCGGCGCCAGCGGCGCGATCTTCGGCCTCATCGGCGCGTCCATCGCCTATTTCTATCTGCATCGCCAGACCTTTGGCCCGCGCGGCCAGGCCCAACTGCGCAGCCTGCTGATGCTGGCCGGTATCAACCTGGTCTTGGGCTTCACCATCCCCGGCATCAACAACCTGGCGCACATGGGCGGACTGGTCTTCGGCGCGCTGCTGGGCTGGATCCTGGCCCCCAAGTATCAGGCTCCTTCGGTCTTCACCCCCACAGCCGACGGCGCGCTGACTCTGGAAGACAGCACCTCCATCGGCCGCCGCCTGCCCATGCTGCTGGCTGTGACCGTGATCTTGGGCGTGTTGGCGCTGGTGGGCACAATGCGTTGGGGTGGATAGGCAAAGCGCATCAGGCTCGAAGCTTTACGATTGGGCGCAATGAATACGATGCCGTCGATGTGGTGGATCGGGATCACAAAAGATGAAACATTGAGAGTCCAGATGGACAAACTTTACTGCTACGTCGACGAAAGCGGACAGGATACCAAAGGGACGATGTTCATCGTTTCGGTGGTGTTGCTTTCCGATCAAAGAGAAGAGATAGCTCGAACCTGTGAAGCGATCGAGTTGGAGACTGGCAAAGGGCGGGTAAAATGGATTAAGACTCGCCATGATAGGCGCTTGGCCTACATCCGACGGATTTTTCAAGAGCCAGCTTTCAAGGGTAGACTCAGCTATGCTCACCACGTGGGATCGATCGATTATCTATCGCTAACCATCCTCACAATTGCGCGAACCATCCAATCATCGGTTGGCGAGGCGTACAAGGTGACGGTCTTCATAGACGGACTGCCGCGCTCCCAGTACAGAGATGTAGGGAATCGCCTTAGACATCTCGGCATTGCGGTTAAGAAGGTACGCGGCGTCAAGCATGATGAGAATGATGCCCTTATTAGGTTGGCCGATGCGCTATGCGGCCTCGTTAGGGCGGCAGCCGAAGGCCAGTTGGAAATGCAGGCGTTGCTTGATAGAGGGAAACGCAATGGGTACATCCGAGAGCAATAAAAAAAACCCCCGTGGTTAGGGGGAACAGCCTAGCTCCAGAGAGCACCCACCAATACTGGCAGTATTCGGCTGCTTTAGAGATGAGTATATACTCAATTGATCACTTCGTCAAGATATGGGTCTGATGTTCGCTGAAATCGCAGTCCACACCCCCATGGCCCGTCGCATGACTGCCGGGGACGAGGCCGGCGACGACGACGCGCCCCTGGGCGTAACCTTCCACTACAGCGTGCCGGCCCATCTGGCCGAGGCGCTGCAGCCGGGCCACCTGGTGTGGGTTCCCTTTGGCCGCGAGGAACTGCACGGAGTGGTGCTGGCGCTGACGGATGCCGCGCCAGACGGGGTGCGCACGCGCGCGCTGCTGGATTTGGTGCTGCCAGACCCGGTGTTGACGCCCGTCCAGCTCGACCTGGCCCGCTGGCTGAGCGGCCGCACCCTGGCGTCGATCCTGGACTGCCTGTTATTGATGTTGCCGGCCGGGCTGGCGCAGAAGGCGGAGCCGGTGCTGGCGTTGACGGGAGAGGGGAGGCGCTTGCTGGGCGGGGGTGTCACCCTCACCCCCGGCCCCTCTCCCTCCGAGGGAGAGGGGAG
>JBAQCH010000187.1:0-3390 GCA_049294015.1 Anaerolineae bacterium | reverse complement strand
GGCAGCCCGCCTGACGCGGCCCTGCCCGGCGTCTACCTCTTCTCCGCGCCGTGGCGCAGGACCGCGGGCCTGGCCGCCGTCCGCGCCGAGCTGGTGCGCGAATCTACGGGCGAGCCGGCAGCCTGGGCCGTGCTGGAGCTGGACGTGGCGCAGAGCGGCGTCTGGCACGGCGTCGCCGACCAGCGCGGCAGCGTGGCCGTCTTCTTCCCGATCCCGCTCTTCCAGGCCACGCTGGGAAGCTCGCCGCCTGGCCCGCAAGCGTCGCCGCAGGAGCAGCAGTGGCAGGTGACGGCCCGCGTGCTGTTCCAGCCCTCCCATCTCGAGACGCCGGCCGGCGCTGAGCAACCCGACCTGCGCACCATTCTGACCCAGGCCGGCGGCGTGGTCTGGGCCACGGCCGGCGGCGCGCCCGCAGCCGAGCTCGACGCCACCCTCGCCTTCGGCCAGGACCTGATCCTGCACAGCGCAGGCCTTGCCGACACCCGGCTCCTCATCGACACTATCTGACCGTGACACGTGAAACGTGAAACGTGCCACTTGCAACCTGCCACTTGCAACCTGCCACCTGCCACCCTAAGGAGGTCGAACGATGCCAGAATACCTTGCGCCAGGCGTATACATTGAAGAAGTCAGCTTTCGCGCCAAGACCATTGAGGGGGTCAGCACCAGCACGGCTGGCTTCGTCGGGCCGGCCCGCTATGGCCCGTTGAGCGGCGAGCCGGAGCTGCTGACCAGCTTCGCCGACTTCGAGCGGGTCTACGGCGGTCTCGACCCGTTGGGCTACGGGCCGAACTACCTGGCCCACGGCGTGCGCGCCTTTTTCGAGGAGGGCGGCCGCCGGCTATATGTGGCGCGCATCGCTGCCACCGACGGCGTGCAGGCCAGCGCCGACAACCAGGCCATCGCCTCGCCGCCGCCCGGCCAGATCGACCTTCGGGCGCGCTTCCCCGGCCGGGCCGGCAACCTGCGCGTCACCTTCCTGCCTCGCCTGAGCGACAACCTGTTGGTGGCCGACCCGGTGAGCGGCGACCCGGTCGTCCGGCGCATCCAGCAGTTCGACACAGTGCTGGTGATGGACAGCGGCAGCCCGCCCTCGGCTGTGTTGTACGACGTGGTGCGGGACGGCGATGACCTGGCGTTGCAGCAGCCGGGCCAGGCCAGCGAGCCGATCAGCGCCCTTGACCCGGCCACGCAGGAGGTGCGGCTGCTCACCGTAGATGTCGCCATCGAGCGGCCAATCACCCGGCCCAAACGGCCGCGCGAGCGCTACACCATGCCCGAGGTGTTGGAGGGCTTCAGCTTCCACCCGCGCCACGGCAACGCGCTGACCACTTACTTCGACACCGATCCGGCATCGCGGCGGCTGGCCCTGGTGGTGCCCTTCGCCATCGAGCTGGCGGGCACGCTGGACACCGGCGCAGAGATGGCCGTGGCCCTGTTGGGCGCGGATGTGATTGAGGCTGCGGCCAGCCTGGGCAGCACGGCTGAGCAACGCCGGCGGGTCTACCGCTTGGAGAACGGCGCCGACGGCAGCTTGCCGCCCGCCTCGGCCTATGCCGGCGACGGGTCGGGCACGGCCAAGAGCGGGCTGGCGGCCTTCGAGGACCTGGAGGATATCTCCATCGTGGCCGCGCCCGGCTACTCGCAGGGCTACGCCAACAGCAACGTGCTGCGCGTGGCGCAGATCCAGGCTTCCTTGATCTCGCACTGCGAACGCATGCGCTACCGGATCGCCGTGCTGGACTCGCCCGACGACCAGACGGTGGGCGAGGTGCGGGCCTACCGCGGCCAGGTCGACTCGACCCACGGCGCGCTGTACTACCCGTGGATCAAGGTGGTGGACCCGGTGACCGAGGACGAGTTGGCGCTGCCGCCCAGCGGCTTCGTGGCCGGCATCTACGCGCGCAACGACGTGGAGAAGGGCGTCCACAAAGCGCCGGCCAACGAGGTGGTGCGTATGGCCGTGGGCTTCGAGTTCCTGCTCAACAAGGCGCAGCAGGACGTGCTCAACCCCGAGGGCGTCAACTGCTTCCGCTTCTTCGAGGGCCGCGGCTATCGCCTGTGGGGCGCGCGCACCATCAGCTCCGACCCGGAGTGGAAGTACGTCAACCTGCGCCGCTACTTCGCCTACCTGGAGCGCTCCATCGAGAAGGGCACGCAGTGGGTGGTCTTCGAGAACAACTCGGAGCCATTGTGGGCCAACGTGCGCCGCACGGTGGAGGATTTCCTGTTCAACGAGTGGAAGTCGGGCCACCTGATGGGCGAGAAGCCGCAGGAGGCCTACTTCGTGCGCTGCGATCGCTCCACTATGACCCAGAACGACATCGACAACGGCCGCCTGATCTGCCTGATCGGCGTGGCCCCGGTGCGCCCGGCCGAGTTCGTCATCTTCCGCATTGGGCAGTGGACGGCGGAGCGGCGCGGCTGAGTGGCAGGTAACAAGTGGCAAGTGGCAGGTGGCAAGTGGCAAGCACCTGCAACCTGCAACCTGCAACCTGACGAAGGAGTAGACCATGGCAGAATTTCGCGAACGTCCCTACGGCCAGTTCAACTTCCTGGTGGACCTGGGCGCCGGCGACACGGCCAGCGCTCAGGCCGGCTTCCAGGAGGTCAGCGGGCTGGGCATGGAGATCACCGTCGCCGAGTACCGCAACGGCAACGAGAAGGACAACGCCCCGCGCAAGATGACCGGCATGTACAAGGTGCCAGACGTGACCCTCAAGCGCGGCGTGATCGGCGCGCTGGACCTGTACCAATGGCTGGACGAGGTGCGCGCCGGCTCGCAGTCCTCGTTGCGCACCGTCACCATCCAGCTCCAGAACGAGGATCACAGCAGCGTGGTGATGGAGTGGAAGCTGACCAACGCCCGCCCCACCAAGTACACCGGCCCCTCCTTTAACGGCAAGGGCACCGATGTGGCCATCGAGGAGCTGGTGTTGGCGTGCGAGCGGATCGATTTGGCCTAGCGCAGAAACGATGAATGATGAGCGCTGAACGATGAATGCAGAGGCGAGCCTCCGGATTCATCATTCATCATTCATCATTCATCACTCATCATTCCCCGTTGACCATGAACACCACCCTCCCCCGCCTCCCCGGCGTCTACTTCCTCCCACCGGCCCAGCCGGCGACGCTCGCGTTGCCGCGGCTGGATGTGGCCGCGTTCGTCGGCTTCGCCCAGCGCGGGCCGCTGCACACGCCGGTGGCCGTGGAGGACGTGGACACCTACCGCGCGCTGTTTGGCGGCGACGTGGCGCTGGCCCGCGATCGCGAGCCGGCCTTGCCGGCCGCATCCATCGTGCGGGCCCATCTGCCGGAGGCGGTGGCCGCCTTCTTCAGGAACGGCGGGCGGCGCTGCTTCGTGGTGCGGGTGGCGGGAAGCGACGCGTC
>JBAQCH010000186.1:0-1543 GCA_049294015.1 Anaerolineae bacterium | reverse complement strand
ACCTGTTTAGTTTCATCGATTGGGTGCTGCAACTGCCGGAGCCGCAGGCGTTGGATTTCTGGCGGCAGGTGCAGGAGATCGAAGAGGAGAAGCGTATGCAGTACATAACGAGTGTAGAGCGCATTGGCATGCAACAGGGTACGCAACAGGGTATGCAGCAGGGCCAGGCCGAGCTGCTGCTGCGACTGTTGAGCCGGCGTTTCGAGGCTACACCGCCCTGGCTGGCTGAACGGGTACGCAGCGTGCCCAGCGAGCAGATGCCCGCGCTGCTGGCTGTGGCGCTGACGGCTGCGTCGCTGGACGAAGTGGCGACCGCCGTGGAGGTCATCCTGACCGACGCCGGCCCTGTCGCGGCCTAGATTGTCACTTCCATACAGACCCCGTTGTGCAGCACACGTTCCAGGCGGGGCAAGGCCCTCAATTGAAACCAGGAACCGCAAGGAGGATCGTCATGAAGAGCAAATGGATGACCGTGGTGTTGTGCCTCACGCTGGCGGTGGGGCTGTTTGCTGTGTGGCCGGTGGCAGCGGCGCCTGATGTGCTACTTGCAGCGATTGTGCTCACTGGGAGCACCTACACGCAAGACTTCGATACCCTGGCAAATTCCAGTACGAGCAGTGCAACGCCAACCGGTTGGGCATTCTCTGAAACTGGCGCCAATGCCAACACCACCTACACAGCGGGAACCGGCAGCAGTTCTACAGGCGACACCTACAGCTTTGGAAGTGACAGCGCCGTCGAACGCGCGTTTGGCGGGCTGCGTTCTGGAAGCCTGGTTCCTATCATCGGGGCCGAATTTACCAACGGAACTGGGGTAACAATTACCAGTATCGGGATTGCCTTCAACTGTGAGCAATGGCGGATTGGCTTCGCTAACCGAAACGCAGCCGATCGGCTGGACTTTCAGTACAGTACGAATGCGACCTCGCTCACAACCGGTAACTGGGTGGATGTTGACGACCTTGATTGCCTCAGCACGAATACCGCAGATTCGGTTGGCGCCAAAGACGGCAACAACAGCCAGTATCGCACCGCCGTTTCAGCAATTGTGGCCGGTCTCAACTTCGCCAACGGTGCAACCTTCTGGCTCCGCTGGACCGACTATGACATCTCGAACGCCGACGATGGTCTCGGGATCGACGATTTTCGCCTCGATCCCGCCAACCCGACCGCCATCACCCTCGCCGAGTTCAGCGCGGCCCAGCAGGGCGACGCGGTGCAGGTGAGCTGGGAGACGGTCAGCGAGCTGGATAACGCCGGCTTCAATCTCTATCGCAGCGAGAGCGCGGCCGGCCCGCAGACGCTGCTGACTTACCTGCCGGCGTCGTCGCCCGGCGGCACGGCAGGTGCGGCCTACGCCTACGAAGACCGCGCCGGCCTGACGCCCGGCCAGAGCTACTACTATTGGCTGGAGGATGTGGCCATCAGCGGTGCGACGACCCTGCACGGCCCGGTCAGCGTCGACTTCACGGCGCCGACGGCGGTGACGCTGGACGGCGTGGCGGCAAGTCCGGCCGCGGCGCTGCCGGCGGTGTCCTGGCTG
>JBAQCH010000185.1:0-1729 GCA_049294015.1 Anaerolineae bacterium | reverse complement strand
CCTGGGGCAGCATCGGTCGACACCTGCAAGCCATCAGCTTGCATCAACATGCCCATCATCTGCTGGGCAGCAGCCTGGGCTTGACGTCGATCCGCGTACTGGTACAGGTAGTTGGCGATCACGACGGTGGAACCCTTATCGTCCAGCTCGACCACCTCAGCCTTGTAAGCGTCGTCGTATGCCAGCAGTGCCGCGGCGTCGAGCACATGGCCGTTCATCAGGTTGTCGCTGTTCAGAGGCTGAGATATGTCATTCAGATCTGTCGCGCCGACGCTAAGCCAGAGCGCATTCTTGGACAGATCCTGCGGCTGCAATGCCAAGTTGGCGAGAGGTGAAGGGTCCTGAGCCTGGATGCGGCTGGACGCCCACCAGAATCCGCTGCCTAAGATCATACACACCAGGATGATCAGCAGCATGAAGTAGTAGCGTTTGTTCATAGTACAGTATCTCCGTTAGGGGTGTTCTTGTAGGCTGGCGTGCCCTGAGGAGATGATTGTCTACGACAATCATCAGTTGAAGTATAGAGTTGCCTGATAATTGGACCCAGTCCATACTCCAGATGGGCCTCCGAACAACCATCCAATCTTGGGCAGCAACAAGACATTGCCGTTGCCGGACCACCAGTTCCAACCGCTTATGCAGCCTCCACTTGAACTACACGTTGCAGCATCGCCGCCTGCGCCTAGCCAATGCTGGCCATAGCCGTAAAGCCCGTTGAAAAAAGCTCCATAGTGAGGCTCAAGGCCAACCCAGTAAGCGGTTTTGACTTCATATGCCTGCGTAGTACTCCAAAATCCCTCCGGTTGTGCTGGGCCGTCACTTGATGCGGCGGAAGCTCCATAGGCGATTGATAGACTCATTGCTAACGCCAGAAACAAGCACAAGACAGATTTCATGGTTCCTCTCCTTGAATTGAGAAATGCGGCGGCTTGCCGGTGACTCAATGCCACGTGCTTATCCAGTTTACTATCCGCCTTACTCGTTTGTCAATAGCCACACTGGCCAATTTTGGCTAGTCGACTCGCCAATTTTGGCGAGTCGCGCCTACAGCGATCTCTGGTTGTATTGCGCTGCGAATGCTGGCGCTGGCAAAGGTCTGGCTCAGAGCTGCAACCGCGCTGCGTCCATCGGGCTCCACACCTCCCCATCCGGCAGATCGACCAGCGGCAGCCCCAACGCGGGGTCGATCCGCCAGGCGCCGCCGCGCTCGCGGCGCACGATCTCGCCCAGGTACGTCCCCAGCAGCAGGAGGTTGATGCGTTGATCCTGCTCGTCGAAGCTGGCGCGCGCCTGATGCAGAAAGCCGGCGATCTGCTCCAGCGCGGGCAGGCTGTTCCGCGTGGGGGCGAGGGTGAGGCCGAACAGGTCCTGAGCGCGGCGCTCCAGCTCCCTCAGCAGGCCGGGAACCTGAGCCACGAAGCGTTCGGTTGCGGGGTCAGCCATGGAGTGTTTCTCCTTGCCAGCGCTCAGCCAGCCAGCCCAGCGCGTCGATCAGCTCGGCGGCGGAGGCCGGGTCGTCGAGCATGGCGTCGAAGGGGGCGACGGCGTGCAGCGCCTTGGCGGCCGCAGGGCCGTTCTCGCCTGGCGCGGGTTGCAGCGGCAGCAGTACGGCGTCCAGCCCCTGCCCGGCCAGCCAGCGATTGCCCTCGGCCAGCAGCGCCGACGTGGCGGCGTCGGCTGCCAGCAGCCCCACCAGCCGCGTGCGCCCGCTGATGGCCCGCACGCGGTA
>JBAQCH010000184.1:0-3347 GCA_049294015.1 Anaerolineae bacterium | reverse complement strand
GCGCACGCCGTCGCGCGCCTCGCGCTCGATACGACAGCCGCCGCCGCACAGCGGCAGGTCGGGGCATTCCCAGCACTTGCGCGGCAGGCCGGCCCAGCGCGGGTCTTGCTCGCGGTCGCGAAAGCTGCGGAACAGCTCGCTCTGCCAGATTTGCTGCCACGGGTCGCGCAGGATGTTGCCGGCCGCCACGTAGAAGGACTGGCAGGGCAACACGTCGCCGTTGGGCTCGATGCACAGCGAGTACTCGCCCGCGTTGCAGCGTTTGGCGCCCAGATCCAGCTCCACCGGCGACATGCGGCAGTACTCGGTAGGGGTGTACCACAGGAAGCGCATGCCCAGCGCCTCGGCCCGGTCGCGCACGCGGATCAACAGCGCGGGCATCTGCTCCTCGGGGATGGCATCGGGGTTGGCGAAGCCGCCGCCGGAGTAGATCAGGCCGTTCATGGCGAAGGTGCGGATGCCGAGGGCATAGAGGAACTCGACGACCTCTTCAGCATGGTCCATGTTGCGGCGCATCAACGTGGTGTTGGTGATGGTGTGCAGCGGGCTGGCCAGGGCGTTCTCGATGCCGCGCACGGTTTGGTGGAAGCAGCGCGCGCCGTTGATGTCGTCGTGCAGCTCCGGCCGGCTGGAGGCCAGGGTGATCTGCACGTGGTTCAGACCGGCCGCGGCCAGCGCGTCGACGAAAGGCCGGTGGGCCAGGCGCCGGCCGTTGCTGTTCATGCCGACGATGTGCCCCAGCCCGTCGGCGTAGCGGATGATTTCCAGCAGGTCGGGGTGCAGCGTGGCCTCGCCGCCGGTCAGGATCAAGTGGGGGACCCCGACTTCGTGTAGGCGATTAGTCACCGCGAACCACTTTTCCTTCGGCAGCGAAGTCATCGGCAGGTGGCTGGGCTCGTTGTAGCAGTGCGCGCAGGCGTTGTTGCAGCCGTAGGTCAGCGCCAGGTCGGCCTTGAAAGGCGCATGGACTGGGGTGCTGAACAGGGCAGCCTGTGAGGGGCGCACGTCGTCGGAGAGCGCGCAGGTGGGGCAGAAGTCGCCGGGGCTGCGCATGCCGTCTACCAGCGCGTAGATGCGCGCGGCCTCGGATTCGATCTGGCCGCGACCGGCCCCGCTGTAGCGATTGCGCAGCGCGCGCGTGGCCTGCTTGAGCGGCGCATCCTCCAGCGCCAGCCAGGCCAGCTCGGCCGCAGTGCTGTTGAGATGGACGACCTCGCTGACATCGCGAAACAGCACGCCCGACCCGTCCCGCTCCACGCGCAGGTGCAGGCGCATTTGGCCGCCGTCCAAGGGGATGCGGTAGGTGTGCAGTCCGGCCGGCGGCGGGCGACGGTCGGAGCGTCTGGGAAGGTGTAGGCCTTTTAGCATGGTGAACGCAGAAGAGAAATACGGAACCGGAGCAGACACAGAGAGCACGGAGCAGACACAGAGAGCACGGGGCAGACACAGAGGGCACGGAGCAGACACAGAGAGCACGGAGCAGAACAGAGAGCACGGAGCAGAACAGAGAGCACGGAGCAGACACGGGAAGCACAGAGAGGGGGCAGGAACTTACGGTATCCTCAGCGTCTCCTCTGTGTCCTCAGCGACTCCTCTGCCTTTTCTCTGTGTCCTCAGCGACTCCTCTGCCTCTTCTCTGTGTCCTCTGTGTCTCCTCTGCGTCCTCTGTGTAGCTCCGGACTCTTCTACCACTTAGGCTCTTCCTCGAACTGGTAGCTGGAGCCGCAGTGCGCGCAGGTGATGAAGATCGCGCCGGCCTTGACCTCCAGCGACTCCTTGGCCAGCGGCGCGCCGCAGACCTTGCACTTCATAGTCTCCAGGTTGACGTCGCCGCTCAGGTCGATCTGCTGGACGACGGTGTGTTGCGTGACCTGAGGCTTAGAGCGGAACAAATAGATCACTGCGCCGGCTGCGATCAGCAGCACCACACCGATGATCAGACGAATCAACTGGCCCTGCGAACCGGTCAGGAAGATGAAGCCCAGGATAGCCAGAATGGCTGCGAGGAGATAGGAGACGAGTTTCATGGCAACTCCACGGTGAGTCGACGAGGGGCGGGCGCCCACGCAGGATGGGAGCGCCCACAATGTGGGCGGACGGGCGGTCAGCGCTGAAGGCTGACCGGAGATAGGCCGTTTCTGGCAGCTATTGTGCGTCAGTTTGAGGCTTTTGTCAACGTCCCGCCATGGTCAGCCGTGTTCCACTCTCATACTGTCGATGGGGATGGCTGTAGTGTAGTGTAAGTTCGAGCGCCCGGCGTCAATTCCGTATCATTTTTGCAGAAAGAAGGAGAGTAGCGATGTCTCACAAGACACAGGGTGCAGTTGCCGCTGTGCTTTGGCTGCTGCGCGAGCAGCCGCCTGGCAACTTCCTTCAGGCAATTGCTGGCCTGACGACTGTGTTCGTGTTTGCCGTGTTCGCCGTGCCCGGGGCCTTGATCCTCTCCCACCGGCCGCGGCACACCGTCGGCCGGCTGATGATGCTGGAAGGGACCATCCGCAAGACGCTACTGTACACCGCTCTGACCATGCTGCTGGGGCTGGTCTACTTCGGCAGCGTCATACTCCGCAAGGAACTCGATCATGTCGTCCACGCCGTCGAATGTCTCAAATCGGCCCTCGGCAAGGGCTAGGTCGGCAGCGCGTTCTTTCTCCTGCCACTCCGGCGACCAGAAGTAGCTTTGCTCGGCGGCCGTGCGCAGCGCCTCCAGAATGACCTCGCGCGCGGAAGCGCCCGGGACGCCGCTGACCGTCAGCTTTGCCAGCGCGTCGCGCACGGTATCTGCTTGGTCAAGAGGGACAGCCACCACCAACTGCGGTCGTCGAGCATCAACCGTATCCAGGCGCACATCAGGTTCGTAGCGATAAGCCATCAGGCTTCACTCCATGTTCGTAATCCGAGCTTGTGTCATCACACCGCCATTATAGCACAGCGGCGATAGTTCAGGAAGTGAGCAACCGGCGAATCAACCCGGACACTCGTCCAGATGCAGGTAGCGTTGGCACTCGCTCTGGGTGAGGGAGCGCGTCAGGCGCGCTTGCGCCAGGGCGAGCAGGTCGTCGAGTGTCACCGCGTAGACCAGCACCTTGCCGCTGCCGCTGGTGGTTGCCACGAAGCGGCCGTCGGGGCTGAACTGCAGGTCGGCGCCGTTGTTTTCGCCGGGGATGGCCAGCAGCTCCTCCCCGGTTGCTGCATTCCACAGCCTGACCGCGCCGTCGAAGCCGAGGGTGGCCAACAGGTCGCCATCCGGGCTGAACGCGGCGTCCCAAGCTGACCCGGTGTGGCCGGCCAGGGTGTGCGTCGGCGCCGGCGGCTGCGTCCCGGCCAGACTGGCCAGGCCCCAGAGG
>JBAQCH010000183.1:0-1937 GCA_049294015.1 Anaerolineae bacterium | reverse complement strand
CCGGGAGATCGGGCGTCCGCAGCGCGAGGCGCGGCTGCTGGATCAACTGGGTGAGGTGGCGCGGCTGCTGGGCGACAACCACCGCGCCGAGGAGCGCTTCGATGCTGCGCTGGCGCTCTGCCGCCGTCTGGCCGATCGGGCCGGCGCGGCCCGCGCGCTGGCCCACCTGAGCCAGGTGCAGTTGGCCCGCAACGACTGGAACGCGGCCGCCCGCTCCTGCCAGGAAGCCGCGCTCATCTTCGAGACTCTGCAACAACCGGACGATGTGGGATTGGTGCATAACAACTGGGGCCTGGTTTGCCAGGAGCAGGAGCAGCTCGAGGCGGCGCTGGCGCACTTCGAGCAGGCCGAAGCCGCCTTTCGCGCCGCCGGCAACCTGCGCGGCCAGGCCAAGACCATCGCCAACCGCGCCGAAACTTTACGCCGCCGCCGGGACTGGGAGGGCGCCACGGGGTATCTGCGGCAGGCCATTGCGCTCTACCAGCAGATCGGCGACCCGCTACACAGCGCCAACCTGCAGATGACCCTCAGTATTCTGCTCTATGAGACGGGCCGGCCGGAGGAAGCACTGGCCCTCAGCCTGGAGGCAGAGGTGGTCTTCCGGCGTCTGCGCCATCGCCCCTTCCTGGCGCGCGTTTGCAACAACCATGGCATCTTCCTCGCAGCGTTGGGCCGGCTGGCCGAGGCGCAAGACGCCTTCGATGACTCTGCGCGCTTGCATCTGGCGAACGGCGACCAGGTGTACGCTGCCAGCTCGTTGACCAACTGCGCCGAAGTCTTGATCGATCAAGACCGCCTGATCGAAGCCCAGGAGCATCTGACGCGCGCCGCGGAGTTGCTCGATTCGCTGTCTGAGCGGCCTCGATGGGTGTTGCACGACTTCCACTCGCAACAGGCAAGGCTTGAGGCGGCGCTGGGAGCGCAATTCGCCACGTGAACGAACTGCGCTCCACAGGCTCTGGCGCTACATCAGCCGCCGCACTGACCGCCGCCCTGGCAACTGCCGTCGGGCAGCGCTGGCGTGGCCGTTGGCGTCGGGGTCGGCTCGTCGTCGTCGGCGTAGGCCACGCCCAGCGTCGTGGCTGCACTGCCGCCGCCGGCGGGCGTGGCTGCCAGATTTGGCAGAGCAGACAGCCCTAGCACCACGACCAGCGCCATGATAAACAGGCGATCCTTCATGTCTCAGTCCTCCTTTCGTCAGATTGGAAGAACTGAGCGTTGGAGCTCCACGATCTGACCGCCGGATCGTCCAGAACGCCCATCCCCGGTCGGGGATTGCCTGCTGGCCGGGCAGGCAGCTTCACCTAAGAAGAAGCGATGGCAGGGCCGAAATCTTTCATGTGGGGGCGCGATTCAATGGCAGGTTAAAGAAGTCTCGCTTTCCACGCGCAGTCGAGCACGCCCACGTGCGGGTTCAGCGTGGACAAGCCGCACCTGGGGATGCTCCCTGCGCAATGGGGATGCGGAATCGCGCTTGACGCTTTGGCGCTGGCGGGTATAATTTCAGCAGTGAAGCAAGCTGTTGTGCGCGCGACTGAGCTTGCTTTAGCATGCTTCGTGTGTGTCAGACGCCGAATTCATTCGGCGGCGCCTGAGCTTGCTTTAGCATGCTTCGTGTGTGTCAGACGCCGAATTCAATCGGCGGCGACGCCGTAGCTCAATTGCCGAATCATTTTCTTTACCTTCATCATTCGGCGGCGACGCTGCGGCGTGATTACCCGGTCATTTGCTTAACATTCATCAATCGGCGGCGCCACGGCGCTGCCAACCGATCGCTTCGTGCTTGACAGGGATGGGTGGACATGGCGCTGGTATATGTGGCAGTGGCATGGGCAGTGGGTATCTGGCTTTCCCGGTGGCTGTGGGCGCTGGGGGTGTTTGGCTGCGGCGCGCCGGCCGCGTGGCTGTGGGCTGGCGCGCTGGCTGCGCCGCTGGCC
>JBAQCH010000182.1:0-44955 GCA_049294015.1 Anaerolineae bacterium | reverse complement strand
TGACGGGCGTGGCGCAGTTGCCGGAAGGTGTGGAGATGGTCATGCCGGGCGACAACGTCAACCTGTCGGTCGAGCTGATCGTGCCAGTGGCGTTGGAGGCAGGCTCCCGTTTCGCGATCCGCGAAGGCGGTCGCACCGTCGGCGCTGGCGTCATCACCAAGGTGACGAGCTAAGCGCGCGGCCGTTTTGACGACATAACCGGCCGGAGGGGCGAATTCACCCCTCCGGCCGCAGAAACAGAGAGACTCTCATGGCAAAGAAAGCAGTTCGAATTGTTATTACGTTGGCGTGCACAGAGTGCAAAGAGCGCAACTACACCAGCGAAAAGAACCGCCGCAACGACCAGGCGCGGCTGGAGCTGAAGAAATACTGTCCCAGGTGCCGCACGCATACGCCACATCGGGAAACGAAGTAAGCTGAAGGCACAAAGAGATTGGGACCTTTTGCGGACGCTTGGTGCTCAAGCAGGGCACTATGAACTCCCGGTTTCCAGTGGACACCAGTTTAGTTGATCGATTGTCAATGTTCAATTGCAAATTGTCGATGAGCGCAGAGGCGCCGTGGGCGTCAACTGTTGAACAGTGACTATTAGCACAGGCGTGTAGCTCAATCGGTAGAGCAACGGTCTCCAAAACCGTAGGTTGCGGGTTCGATCCCTGCCACGCCTGCCATACCCTCGCCAACACGCTGCGAGCTACGTCTTAGGTAAGACACCGCCCTGAGCTTCAGGCGGTGTCTTCAATCCATAAGCAAGAGAGATTTCAACCGTGAGCAAAGCCGACACCGAGAAGAAAGAAAATCGTATCGTCAAGTACTTTCGTGAGGCGCGGGCCGAAATGCGCAAAGTAACGTGGCCTACCCGCGAAGAGGCGCTGCATCTGACCGGTATTGTGCTGGCCGTGACGGTCGCTATGTCCCTATTACTCTGGGTGTTGGACATTTTCTTCACCGGTGTAATGTCGGCGCTGATCGGCTAGGCCAGGCGTCGTTCGACGAAAGACTCGATTTCGAAGCTGTTAGCTGAGATGAACCGTGGCAAAGACAGACAAACGTGCAGCAGCCCAACCGGAAGCGGCTGGACCGACAATTGAACAAACTGATAGCAAAGAGCTTCCACCTGAGACCGCCTGGTACGTCATTCACAGCTATTCTGGCTACGAGAACAAGGTGAAGAAGAACCTCGAGCATCGCATTGAGTCCATGGCGATGCAGGACAAGATCTTTCAGGTCGTTGTCCCTACCGAGGAGGAGATCGAGCTTAAGGATGGCCAGCGCCGGGTAGTGGAGCGCCGGGTGTTCCCGGGCTACGTCCTCGTCCAGATGATCATGGACGAGCACTCCTGGTATGTAGTGCGCAACACGCCTAACGTGACAGGCTTTGTCGGCATGGGCAACAAACCCACGCCCCTGCCGGATGAAGAAGTCAAGCGCATCATGCGCCAGTTGGAGTCCGAGGAACCGAAGATCAAGGTGGACTTCAAGATTGGCCAGAAGGTGCGCATTGTGGATGGCGCATTTGCTGAGTTTACCGGCATCGTGCAGGAGCTGAATGCCGACAAGGGCCGGGCGCGGGTGATGGTTTCTTTCTTCAACCGCGATACGCCTGTTGACGTTGATTTCTTGCAGCTAGAGAAGGTCTAGCGACCTGATCGACTATTCAAAGAGTCATACCCTGGAGCCAACAGGCAACAGATTCGAGGTAACGCATGGCAAAAAAGATCAAAGCAATTGTCAGGCTGCAGATCCCTGCGGGCAAGGCCAATCCTGCGCCGCCGGTGGGTCCTGCCTTGGGCCAGCATGGCGTGAACATTATGGGCTTCTGCAAGGAGTACAACGCCAAGACGGCCAGCCTGGTGGGTAGCATTATCCCCGTTGAGATTACCATCTTCCAGGACAGTTCCTTCACACTGGCGCTGAAGACGCCGCCGGCCACTGACCTGCTGAAGAAGGCCGCAGGCATTCCCAAGGGTTCTGCATCGGCCAATCGCAACAAGGTCGGTAAGGTCAGCAGCGCCGATGTGCGCAACATCGCCGAGCAGAAGATGAAGGACCTGAACGCTGTCGATATCGATGGCGCCGTCAAGATGATCGAGGGAACTGCCCGCAGCATGGGCATCACCGTCGTCGATTAGTTTGCTGGCCGTTGGCCAGCGCTGGTGGGAGGAACCGGCAAGCTGTCGGTTCCGCTAACACCACAAGGAGCAAAAGCATGACACAGCACGGCAAGAAGTATCTCGAAGCCCAGAAACAGATCAACCCAACCCAGCAGTATGCGCCCGCTGACGGGGTGAAGCTGGTCAAAGACACGGCTTTCACGAAGTTCGACAGCACCGTTGAGGTGCATATGCGCATGGGTGTTGACCCGCGCCACGCTGACCAGCAGGTGCGCGGCGTTGTGCTGCTGCCCAGCGGCACCGGCAAAGAAGTGCGTATCCTGGTCTTCGCCGAAGGCGACGCCGCCAAGATCGCCGAAGAGGCTGGCGCTGATTTTGTCGGCAGCGATGAGCTTGTCAATAAGATCCAGGGCGGGTGGACTGACTTCGACATGGCCATCGCCACCCCGCCGATGATGAAGAAGGTTGGTCGGCTGGGCCGTGTGTTAGGCCCCCGCGGCCTGATGCCCAGCCCCAAGGCCGGCACCATTGTCGAAGACGACGACCTGCCGCGCGTGATCCAAGAGGCGCGCCAGGGACGTGTCGAGTTCAAGGTCGACAAGACGGCTAATATCCACGTTCCTTTGGGCAAGGTCAGTTTCACCGAAGATCAACTGATGGCTAACCTGTCCGCGGTGATGGAAGCCGTGACGCGCGCCAAGCCATCAGGCGCGAAGGGTACCTACATCAAGCGGGTAACCCTGACCTCGACCATGGGCCCTGGCATCAAATTGGATGCCAACCAGGCCGGGGCGCTGCGCACTGCCTGAGTTTTCCCTGGCCTGTAGAGCCACCGCTTTTGCAGGTCGAGTTAACAACCGATTCGTTTCCGAGATTGTTGCTAGTGACAGCAGGCGCCAGACCCTTCCTTCGGGAAGGTTCAACGGCTTAATCCATCAGCCCGCCGAAGCGACAGGATCTGGAGAGCATTACCTGGCCAGCCACTCACGCGAGCGGCCGCGCCAAGGTGTTTTGGAATTGCGTCCTGGGCGATGACAATTCCAGGATCTATGCTGTCTGAGAGCCTTCGCATCGGCTGATGCGAAGGCTTTTTTGTTGACCTGCTGCCGCTAGCTTCGTTCGATAACCCTGTGGTATAGGAGGTTAAGCGCTTGGCGATCTCAAGAGAGAAAAAGGAACAGTTCGTCGAGTCGTACGTCGAGCAGTTGACCAAAAGCCAGGCCATCGTGTTGACCGACTACCGCGGCACGACCGTGCAGCAGATCCAACGGCTGCGCGGCCAGATGCGGGAGCACAACACGGGTGTCCAGGTGGTCAAGAACAGCTTGATGGTCATTGCCTTGCAGCAAGCAGGCCTGCCGGCCCCGCGAGATTATCTTGTCGGGCCAACAGCCGTCATGTACCTGCCTGAGGACATCGCGTCCTCAGCCAAGGCGCTCTTTGACTCGATCAAAGATCTGGAGTACATCAAAGTCCGGGGTGCAATCCTGGACGGCCAGGTCCTCGACGCCGAAGGCGCCCGCAAACTGCGTGATCTGCCCAGCAAGACCGATGTTCTGGCCCAACTGTTGGGCGCGATTCAGGGCCCGGCCAGTGAACTGGTGCGCACCCTGGAAGCGCCCGCCAGCGAGCTCTACCGCACGCTGCAAGCCCCGCTGCGCGAGCTGGCACTGACGATTCAGTCGTACGCCGACAAGGGCGCTCAGGCCAGCGCCTGAGCCGTTGTAACGTCGAGGCGCTTTTGGCGCCGGCTGTTGCCAGCGAAAGATGGCGACAGAATCAAAATTACCGTAAACAAGTACCATCAACCACATTGGAGGTTTTTCACCGTGTCTGACAAGATCGCACAGGTAAAAGAGCTGTTGAACTCGCTGACGCTGCTCGAGGCTGCTCAGCTGGCCAAGGAACTGCAGGACGAGTGGGGCGTCACCGCCGCCGCTCCCATGATGGCCATGGCCGCCGCCCCGGCCGCTGCCGGCGCTGCTGTCGCCGCTGAGCCCGAGGAAGAGAAGACCGAGTTCGACGTCGTCTTGAAGAGCGTCGGCGACAACAAGATCAACGTCATCAAGGAAGTCCGCAAGATCACGAACCTTGGCCTGAAGGAAGCCAAGGATCTGGTCGAGTCGGCTCCTGCGACCGTGGTCGCCGCCGTGTCCAAGGAAGCGGCCGCTGAGGCCAAGGCTGCCCTCGAGGCCGCCGGCGCCGCAGTCGAGGTCAAGTAGCCTCACCCTTCTTGCCCCGTCAGGAAGACAAAACAGGCCGCTGCTATACAAGCAGCGGCCTGTTTGCATTCTCCATTGGTCAGGCGCCCCGTCTGGTGCGAAGCGCGGCGCTCTACGAGATGAAAAGCGGGCGGGCGTCGGTCAGCAGACCGGCCCGAGCGCTGGCAAGACAGCGTGGCGCTCAGATGGACAGGCCAGCTAGCGCTCTGACGCGGTGCGCATCCCCTGGCGCTCCACCACCACGCCCTCCCTGGCATCCAGCACAATCCACTCCCCCTCATGGAGCGCATCGATGGTGTCGGCGCCCACGATGGCAGGCAAGCCCTGCTCGGCCGCTAACAGATAGCCGTGGGATCCCAGCCCGCCTTGAGCGGTGATCAGGCCCGCGGCATGCTCGAGCACCGGCACAAAGGAACGGTCGGTTTTTTCGGCGACGACGATTTCATCGTGGTACAGCACCACATCCCGGGCCAATGGCCCCTCCAGCCGGCGCACCCGGCCCATGACCGTGTTGCTGCCAACACCCTGTCCGCGTGCCAGGGTTCGGGCCAGGACATGCACTTTGATCAGGGTGGTAGTGCCTGCCATGTGGCCTCCCGTGCCGGCCGTGATGACCACAGTCTCGCCTTCATGTATCAGCCCGGCCGCGGCCGCCGTATTGACCGCTTCGTCGATCACGGTGTCCGTGTCGGGCGCTCGGCGGCTGAGCAACGGACGAACGCCCCAGAACAGGGCCAACTGGTGCTGTACAGCCGGGTTGGGGGTGATGGCGATGATGGGGCTGGGCGAACGGAAGCGTGAGAGGATGCGGGCCGTGCCGCCGGTCATCGTAGGCGTGATAATGGCGCTGGCGCGCAGCATATTGGCCGTGTCGGTGGCCGCATAGCACACCGCCTCGCTGATCGAGTGCTTGCTATCGCCGATGTTCGGCGGCCCAAAGCGGGCGTGGGGCTCGGTTTCCGAAGCGATACGAACCATCGTCTCGACCGCTTCAATGGGGTACTTGCCCACAGCCGTCTCCCCTGACAGCATGATGGCGTCTGTGCCGTCCAGAATGGCGTTGGCCACATCGCTGGCCTCGGCGCGCGTGGGGCGCGGGTTGCGGATCATCGAGTCCAGCATTTGGGTGGCTGTGATCACAGGCTTGCCAGCCTTGTTGGACAGTTGGATGATCATCTTCTGCATCATTGGCACCCCCTCCGGCGACACTTCGATGCCCAGGTCGCCGCGGGCTACCATGATGCCATCGGCGGCATCGACGATCTCCACGATGTTCTCTACCGCCTCAGGTTTTTCGATCTTGGCGACGATCGGGGTCAGCCGGCCAAATTCGGCTTGCTGCCGGATCAGGTTGCGCAGTTCATGCACATCTTCAGCCCGGCGCACGAAGGAAAGAGCAATCCAGTCAACTCGCTGGCTCAAGGCGAAGTTCAGGTCTTCCTTGTCTTTTTCGGAAATCGATGCAATGGAGAAGCTGGCTTTGGGCAGATTGATGCCTTTGTTAGAGGTCAGTACGCCGCCTGTGACGATCCGGCAATAGACGTTGGCTTCGTCTTTGCTGTTGACCACCAGGTCGAGCAGGCCATCGTCCAACATGATGCGATCGCCAGGCTCCACCGCCGCGGGTAATCGCTTGTATTGCACCGGGACGCGCTCAGAGGTGGCCGTGATGTCGTCGAACGTCAATATGACGTCCTCTCCGTTGCGCAGCAGCACCCCTTCCGGTGGCATCGTACCCACGCGCAGCTTTGGCCCCTGCAAATCCACCAGGATGGCCACCGCTTTGCCGGCTTGCTGCGAGGCGATTCTGATGTTCTTGATGTTCTGAGCGTGAACCTCATGCGCGCCGTGGGACATGTTGACACGGGCCACATCCATGCCGGCCTGAATCAAGCGGGCAAGCATCTCAGGTGACTGGGTGGCCGGACCAATGGTACAGACAATTTTTGTCCGTTGCATGGCTGATTCCTCTCTTGACTAAGGTGACGAATGATCGCTTGATGCTGCCACGTGTTCTTGCCTGGTTAGTTCGACAGCTTGGGCAGCAAGGTCGGCTGTTTTTGGTTTTGAGCGGAACACACGCTTTACTGACTTCGCCACGCGGCCGGCTGACTGGTCTTGCTCGCTCGCGAGATCAGTGACGGCCACTACGGGCGAGGGCACTTCACCCCCCTCGCGCGCCAAATCCTCTCGATGGCGACAGACCCACAGATAGAGATCAGCAGCGGTGCGGCCGGGGAACCGATCGAGGATCGTAGAGGCCCAAATGGCGGCCGCCACCGGCAGGTAGACAGTGTCGTACCAGCTTGCCACAGCCTCTTGCCAGGGAATCTCGCGCTGCTGCTCGATGCCCAGGTAATAGCGGTGAACCTCGATGTGCTGCATGAGATCATGATAGCTGCCGACTTCGGTGACTTCGACCTCGGCATCGGGGCGAATGTCCTCCAGGTGAGTCTTGCGCAGGAACTCGGCCAGCCCCGTTTTTAGCAGCAAATCTTCGGTCTGGGTGGTGGCATCGATAGCAACGGGGGTCTCTAGCCGGGTGACATAGGCCTCGATGTCCGTCAGGCCGTTGGCTCGGGCCACAGACACGCGGTGGTTGCCATCGCGCACAAAATAAGCATCGCCGACCTGGTACAGTTCGATGGGCGGCAGGCCAGCCTGGCTGTGCATGGCAGCATCGACGGCCCGCCAGCGCTCCTGGCTGATCGATCCCTTCGGCAAGAACTCGCGGGTGAAATCGCGATACCTTCCCACGCTGCCCACGATCTTGTCAAGGGGAACCATCTCTGGCTCGCGCTGTTCCACTTGCTGCCAGGCTTGCAGGGCTGCCTGCACCGAGTCGAACGACAACAGCTCCGGCGCCCGGCCGCGCACCAGGCTCAGCAGATCCTGGACGAAGAGTTTGCGCCGGGCGCTCTGGTAGCGCTTGCTGGCTTCATGGTGAGCAAGGTTGGTGTTCTCGGCCATGCGCTGAAGTCTAGCACAGGTTGTGCGTGCTGTCTAGTGAGGCATGTTAACAACAGGTCAACGAGTGCAACGATTCTGCAACGACAACGACCCCGCGAAAACGGGGTCGTTGCTGTCGAAAGGTTTGTGGCGCGCTGGCTTCAGGCCCTGCCAGGCGCGATCAGGTTGACCGGCCAGTAGGCAGGACCGCCGCCGGCGGGTCAGGCAGTCGGCCGGTGGCCTTGTCCTCGTCCCTGATCTTCTTGGCCACAAAGACCCGCACAGACTCGCTGGCAGTCTCGTTGCCGGCACGATCAAAGGCCCTGACCTGAATCAGATGGGTCTCGGTATAGGCGCCGCTGGCGCCCACCAGGAAGCCGAAACCGTTCTCGAAGACGGTGTAGCGCCGGCCGGTTGGGCTGCCGTCACGCCCGGTTTCAGGCAAAGAATAGCTGGCGCCAGCGCCGCTGCCCTGGCCCAGCAGCCGCAGATCCCAGCGCCGGCTATAAGGCGCCACCGTGCTGGAACCGACCATGGCGCCGTTGACAAAGAAGTCCACCCGGTCCATGGCCCAGTCGTCGGTGGCGTTGGCCGTGATGCTGATCCATTCGTTATCTTCGGTGACGAAGCGTTCACCCTCGGCCGGCGCCTCGATCGTAACCCGGGGCGGCTGGTTGTCGGCCGTGACCTGGATCGTGCTCTCTTTGCTGCTGCCGTCGCCGCGCGTCGCAACCACGCGCAGGCTGTACAGGCCGTTGTACGGCGTGGTGTCCCAAACCTCCAGCAAGCCCTCGCCGACCTGCTCGCCATGGGTGGAGCCGATCTGAGCCCAGCCGGCCGGATTGATGCCCTCGCCGAACTCGACCCGGTAGTTGGCGAAGCCTTCCAGACGGGCGTTGCCAATGATCTGTACCGGACCTTTGACGTAAGAGTACACCGTCGGCGAGATAATGGCCGTTTCGAAGTCCACGACGCCGGCGTCGACCGTGGTGTCGTACTCAGTGGGCGGCTGGGCAATGCCCTGCTCACGCACCCAGTCGGCTGCCTCTGGCGGGTACATCTGATAGACGCGACGCTCGCGCAGTTCCGCCGGCGTGTACACCGTCGCCAGCTTGCCGTTCTCCCGATTGATCTCGAAGGCGCGCCAGACCGTATCGAAACGGGTCGGCTCAGTGCCTTCGATGAAGATTTCGTTGACCACGCGGCCGCAGTCTGGCGTGGGCAGCAATCCCGACTCCCAGCAGACGGCGCGCTGGATGATGCCGGGCGGGCGCTGGAACTCCAGCACCGGCTCGCCGCGCTTGGTCAGGGCATATTCCATCACCGCGCGGAAGATGGGCGCAGCGCCTCGGCTGCCCGTCACCTCTTTCATCGCGTCGTTGTCCGCGTTGCCCACCCAGACACCCACGGCCAACTGGGGCGCATAGCCGATGGCCCAACCATCTTTCCAGCCGTTGGTCGAGCCGGTTTTGGCCGCGATCTTGCGATCGGGCAGCTCCATGAAGCGTGACCAATCGCCAAAGCCGGCCAGCCGGGCGTTGTAGTCCGACAGAATATCGGTGAGCAGATAGACGTGCTGCTCGTCGACCAGGCGCTCGGTCTCAGGCTGTTCGTACTGGTAGATGATCTGACCGTTCTTGTCGCGCGCCTGGAGGATGCTGACCGGGTCTTGCTTGCGATAGCCGGGCCGCTGGCGATCCTCCGACACGGACTGGCCCGCCATGATGCCGCCGTTGGCAAAGACCGAGTTGGCGAAGACCATATCCAGCAAGCGCACTTCGCCGCCGCCCAGAGTCAGGCTCAGGCCGTAGTACTCCTTGTCCAGAGTATTGATGCCTAGTTTGTGAGCCAGGTCGATGACGTTCTTAACGCCGACCTTGTCCATCAGCCAGACAGCCGGGATGTTGTAGGAGCGGGCCAGGGCATAGCGGGCCAGTTGCGGCCCGTGATACTTGCGGTCGTAGTTTTCCGGCACATAGGGCGGCTCGGGCGCGTTGGGGAAGACCGTGCGCACATCCATGATGCGGGTGGCTGGCGTATAGCCCTGTAGGAAC
Organism: Anaerolineae bacterium; assembly: GCA_049294015.1. Taxonomy (GTDB): domain Bacteria; phylum Chloroflexota; class Anaerolineae; order JAAEKA01; family JAAEKA01; genus JAAEKA01. Next base: position 35,616 of record JBAQCH010000182.1, on the reverse strand, counting down.
GCCTCCAGATATGTGAAAGGCTTGAAGCTGGAACCGGGCTGGCGGGCTGAGGTGGCGATGTTGACTTCGCCGTCGATATCTTCGTTGTTGTAATTGATACTGCCTACCATCGCCAGGATCTCGCCTGTGGGGGGCCGGATCGCCACCACGGCGGCGTTATGCGCGTTGTGGTCCACCCCTTCCAGGTTGGGCTGCATATCCATATCGCGGAAGGCAGCGCAGGCATCCGTCGGCGTTCCTTCCGGCGGGACGTATTGGGCAGGCGGAGTGCCTTCCAGCGCGGCAATGCGCACGCGCGCCGCGCATTCGGCCGCCTGCTGCAAGTCATAGTCTAGCGTGGTGTAGACCTGAAGTCCGTTGCGCCAGATGTAATAGGGGTCGTCCACCGTATTGAAGCGTCGCTGCAGCTCGTCCAGCACGTACAGGGCGAAATGCGGAGCGGCGAGGTTCTCGAAGCGTTCGGTCGCCTTGGGGCGCAGGAACATCCAGCGGTTGCCGCCATAGGTTTTGGCGACATCGGCTGTTGGCTGGTCGATCCAGCCAAACGTTACCAGGGCATCCAGCACGCGATCACTGGCGGCCTTGTTGCTGGCCGCGTTTTCACGATCGTATTGGCTGATGAGACCTTCGTCATACAGCAGTTTGAGCACGTTGTCGTCGAAGAACTTCTTGGCCGCATTGGCCTCGTCCTGGGTCAGCGCGCCCGCCTCGACCACCAGGGCATCCAACGCCTTCTGCTGGCGTCGATAGGCATCTTGCGGGCTGGCCACGGGGTTGAGCGCCGGATACTGCGGGACCGTTGCCAGCATGACGGCCTCTTCCATGGTCAGCTCGCTGGCCGATTTGTCGAAATAGACCCGCGAGGCAGCCTCGATGCCATAGGCGAAGTTGCCATAGAAGTTGTAGTTCAGGTACCACTCCAGGATTTGCTCCTTGGAGTAGCGGCGGGTGATCTCCATCGCCATGATCACTTCTTTGGCCTTGCGCGTATAGCTGCGCTCGTAACGCTCTTCAGGGTCGATAATGATATTCTTGATCAACTGCTGCGTGATGGAGCTGCCGCCCTGCACCTGCCCGCCGCGCACGTTGGAGATGAACGCGCGGCCCAAGCCCACCGGGTTGATGCCGGGGTTCTCCCAGAAGCTGCGGTCTTCCAACCCCACCGTGGCGCTGATGACCCAACTGGACATCTCCTCCAACGGCAGGTAGGTGCGGTCGCCGCGGAAGGGCCGCGGGTCGAAGCTCTCATAGAGCAAATGCTGGCCGGTGCGGTCGTAGATGCGCACCGTCTCGAACTCTACCTGCTCGGTCTCGATCGCGCTGGCGTCGGGCAGGTCGCGGGCAAAGAAGGTATAGACGCCGGCCACCGCGCCCACGGCCGAGCCGACCATCAGCGCGTTCAGGCCAACAACAACGCTTAGAATCACGGCCAGCGCCTGAGCCAGCCGCAGCAGCGGCCGCGGGCGATGCTGCCAGCGCCGGTCGCGGCGGCGGCGTTTGATCAATATGTGTTCAGATTCGTAGCTCATAGTTCACCCAAAGAAAACACGCCCCATGACGACCACCTTGGCAAGAAAAACGTCGTTGGGCGTGCCTGAAAGCAATGATATCGGTCAGCTCAGCTATTTTACCATCAGAACCGCTCGACAACCAACAAATGCGACAAGCCGAACCAGCGCAGCGGCGTCTGCTCCAGTCCGTAGGTAACACGACGCAGGACACGGCCAAGTTCAGGCCGGCGGTAGACGATGTTGTCGTAGCCGGGGTAGATGACGGTGTGATGCACCACGCGCGCCGGCAAGCCATCGAACAGGCTGCGCAGGCCAGCTCGGGTGTAGGCGCGCACGTGCGGCGCCAGCCGGTTGCGCAGCGGGTTGGGCAGCCAGGAAATCAACGGCGTGTTGCCAAAGTGATACTGCCCGCGCCAGTAGTGGCCGTGGGTCTCGAAAGGATACAACCGATTGGGACAGAAGACGATGGCTCGGCCGCCCGGCTGCAATACCCGAACCATCTCCGCCGCGTAGGCGCGATCGTCCTGTACGTGTTCGATCACCTCGTGGCTGAGCACCAGGTCGAACATGCCATCAGGAAAGGGCAGCGCCTCGCCGGCTGCCTGGCACAGGCCGGCGCCGGGCGCATTGGTCGCGGCCTCCAGCACGTGCTCGTGCTCCACGTCCAGGCCCCAGACCTGGGCTCCTTGCCCTTGCAAGCCCCGCACGTACATGCCGACGCCGCAGCCGTCCACCAGCGCGCGCGCGCCGTCCAGCGGGGCCCACTGGCGGATCAGGCCCATGCGCCGTTCCTGGCCGGCCCGCCAAACCAACGATGGCACGCCGCGCAGCGCAGCCTGCTGACTATGCTGTCGCTCGAAGATGGCCGTGTCGTTCACAGGTGCAACTCCTCTTTATGGCCAAAGCCCTGCGTGTTGTCGATCAAGCGGATCCAGGCCGGTTGCAGGATAAAGAAGCGACTGCTGGTCAACGGGCCGCGCAACACGGCCGGTCCGCTGCTCTCGCCGTCCAGCAGGCCGCGCAAGAACTCAAAGCGTCTGGCGTAGATCTGCACCGCGCGCACCAACTCAGCCGGGCCCTCGACCATTCGAGCCGTACCCTCGACCTGCGCGCCCTGAATCGTCTGCCAGGCCTGGTTGTCGCTCTGGATGGTGGCAGCGACCAGCGGCTGGCGGGCCAGGTTGACGCTGTGGCGGCTGTTGGGGCTGGAAAGAAAATACAGGTTCAGCGCGTCGTCAGCCGCAAAAAAGACAGCCGCGGCGTGCGGCGTCCCAGCGGCGTCCACCGTTGCCAGCGTCATGGTGTTGTGTTGGGCCAGAAAAGCCCGTAAGAACTGTCTCAGCTCGGTCATGGGATCAGATTGTGAGGCGCTGGGCCGGTGGGCTCTCAGACATGACTTTTCTCTCAGACATGACTTTTCTCCGAGAAAAGTCATGTCTAGGCGCCTACCACCGCTAGGAGTCATCCCGCGCTGCCTGCCCCACCCCCAGCCAGCGGTAGTACAGCTCGTTCTCGATGCCTAGCCGGGCCAGCACGCGGCCCACGGTGCCGTTGACAATGTCGTCCAGGGTCTGCGGCCGGCTGTAGAAGGCCGGCGCGGGCGGCATGATAATCGCGCCGGCCTCGGCTGCCTGCGCCATCAGGCGAATGTGGCCCAGGTGCAACGGCGTCTCCCGCAGCAACAGCAACAGCGGCCGGCCTTCCTTGAGCTGCACGTCGGCCGCCCGGCTGGTGAGATCGCTGGAATAGCAGTTGGCAATGGCCGAGAGGGTTTTGATGCTGCACGGCGCCACCACCATGCCCAGCGTGGCGAAGCTGCCGCTGGCGATGGCCGCGCCGATGTCGCGCTGGCGGTAGACCACGTCGGCCAGCGCCTCCACCTGGCGCGGCGTGTAGTCGGTTTCCTGGGTGATGGTGATGCCGGCGGCCTCGCTCAGCACCAGGTGCGTCTCGATCGCTGGCTCGGTCGCAGATTGGCCAGAGCTATCCGGCTGGCGCGCTGCGCGCAGCACTTCTAGCAGGCGGATGCCGTAGATCTGCCCGCTGGCGCCGGACATGGCGACGATAAGGCGTCTTTTGGCTGGTTCCATACGAAAGCCAGTAGCAAAAACCTGCTGCTCGAAATCCGCCAGGGTCATGATAATCGCTCAATCATCTGCTGGAGACGCTGTTCATCGGTGACCGCGGCTTCCCATTCCCAATAATCGCGCCCGACATCGTAGGAGTGCTTGTCAGCAACCCGGTCTTCTTCCCAGGCTTGCCGAAAAGCTTCAAAGTCGATGCCGTATTGCTGCTCGAAAGCCAGTCGGGAGCGCGCTGCGTCGGCAAGCTTCAAGCGCACCAGGTCCTTGATCGCCAGCGGCAGTGCGACCTCGATCCGTGACTCGCGCGTCAGATCGGTTAGAATCTGAAACATGGGCTTAGAGATCGGCGCGTTGGTCGACAGATCATATGAAATTGACATGGTGTTGCCTCACATTTACTTGACGCCTACATGGATCGCGATCGTTCCAAACATCAGCCGCAGATAGCGCACCTCGCGCAGGCCGGCGGCGCGGAAGACTTCGGCCAACTGGTCGGGCGGCAGAAATGCGATGGACGACTGGGGCAGGTAGCTGTAGGCCTGGCCCGCGCCGCTGATCAGCCGGCCCAGCGCAGGGATGACCACCTTGAGGTGCAGATCGATGGCAGGGCGCAGCAGGTTGTCGGGCGGCGGGCTGGTCTCCAGACAGACCACGTGCCCGCCCGCCTTGACCACGCGGCGCTGCTCGGCCAGCGTAGCCGCCACATCGACCACGTTGCGCAACAAAAAGCCTGAGGACACGGCGTCGAAGCTGTCGTCGGCGAAGGGCAGGCGCAGCGCGTCGGCGCCCAGCCAGGCCAGCCGGTGGCTGTAGCGCTTGGCCCGCCCCGCCTCCATCATGGGCAACGAGAAGTCGGCCGCCACTACCTGCACGTCCGGCGCCTGGCGCAGGGCCTCGAAGCCGATGTCGCCGGTGCCGGCGGCGATGTCCAGCAGACGGCCGCCGCGCGGCAGGGTTGCGGCGTGCACCAGCAACTCACGCCAGCGCACGTCTTGCCCTAACGTCATCAGCCGGTTCATCAGGTCATAGCGTTGGGCGATGCCGCCGAACATCTGGTTGACGTAGGCGGCTTTCTGGTCGGAGGTTGGAAGTACAGACATGGCCTGATTGTAGCACAGCCTGCGGCCAGGGAAAAGCAGCGCTGCATCCTATCGGCAGACCAAAACCGGCCACCAACTGCTGCGCAGCACCACGTCCAGCGCGCTGTCGGCCACGATGTCGCTGATGCCGCGCCGGCTGTAGCTGCCCATCGCGATCCAATCGCACTCGGTGAGCTCGGCCGCGCGCAGAATGGCCGGTCCGGCCGGCCCCTCCTCCTCGACAAAGGTGACGAGCGCACGGTCGATGCCGCGCGCGTGAAAGTAGTCCTTGGGCAGGCGTTGCGTCTCCTGATCGACCCGCAGCCCCTCGTGCGCGGTCATCACGGTGATGGGCAACTGCCAGCGTCCGGCCAGATAAGTGACCAGATAGAGCGCCTGGATGCTGTTGCGGCTGCCGTCGAAAGCCAGCAGTACCCGCGTTAACGGCGAGGTGTGGCTGGGCGCCACCAGCATGGGCCAGGCGGTCTGGCGCACCAGGGAACGAAAGCCCGGCCTGAGTTTCTCCAGCATCCCGCCGCCGGGCGGATGCGCCAGGTTGACCACGATCATGTCGGTCCAGCGCGCGCGCCGCCTGACTTCTTTCACCACCTCGCCTGCCGCAATCACCAGCTTGCCATCGACGCCGGCAGCCCGGCAGCGCTCCTCGAACGTGGTCTTGACTGCTGCGCTCTCAGGCGAGGCTGCCTGGCTCGCATTGGCTGTCACGTGCAGGCCGTGGAGCCGCACGGGCATGCGTTCGGCGATCGCCAGGGCTTGGTCCAGCGCGTTCCAGCCGATCTCTTGGCCGTTGACCGGCACCAGCAGGTCGAAGCGAGTTACCTCGCGCCGGGTGCTGGTCTGGCCTTCGTACCATGCGCCGGGCTTGGCTGCAGCAGCCTCCTGCGTGGACAAGCCGATGACGACATTTTCCGGCGTGATCTCCAGCCCCAGCTCCTGCGCCAAGTCGGTTTGATTGCGGGCAATCCACAGGTAGAGATCGGCTTCGCTGCGGTCGGGGAAGCGGCGCAGCAGGCCCGACGCGCGGATCATCTCCACAATGGGCAGATAGACGGTCTCGACCCAATGCACCACCGCCTCGCCGAACGGAATCTCGCGCTGCGCTTCCAGCCCCATGTAATGCCGGTGGACGACGACGTGCTCCAGCAACTGGGGATAGCCATTGGCGATGGTCAGGCGCAGATTGGCGTCTGGAAGCAACTCGTCGAGGCGAGTTTCCTCCAGGAAGTCGGCGTACTCTGCCTTGGCGATGATGTCGTCAGGTGTGTCCGTTGGGGCGAGGGGCACCCGGGTGCGAATCTCGGTGACATCGGCCTGGATGGTTTTGACGCCCAGGTCACGCGCCACTGACACACGGTGGTTGCCGTCCAGCACGAAATAGGCATCGCCCACCTGGTAGGCCTGGATTGGCGGCCAACCGGCCATCTCCTCGGCCGAAGCGCGCACCCGCGCCCAGCGCTCCCGTCCCGCGCTGCGTTTCGGCAGAAAGTTACGGGTGAAGTCGTTGTAGCGCCCGACGCTGCCCACAATCGCGTCCAGGGGGATGTCCTGGACCCCAGAGGAGGAGCGCCCTATGATCTTTAGCTGCCGGCTGACCGCTTCATAGGAGAGCAGCTCGTTGGATCGCTGGCCGCTGACGCCGCCCCAGAGGTGCTCCAACGCTGCCCGCCGGTGCAGGCGATCGAAGTCATCCAGCGCTGACAAAAAGGCTGATCGTTGCGCTTCCATAGTGAGGGCCGCCGACCGGCAGATTCTATGCCGAGATCAACACATCGATGACAGGTTCTGTGGCGGCGACGACCTCGCCGACAACCCAGGCATGTTCCAGGCTGGACAGCAAGGCATCGCTCTGCTGCTGCGGCACGGCCAGCAGCAGGCCGCCGCTGGTCTCCGGCGCAAAGCACAGGGTCTGCATCGCCTCGTCGATGCGCGGGTCGAAGCGCACGCGCGGGCCGAAATAGGCCCGGTTGTTGAGCGCGCCGCCGGGGTAGACCCAGTCGTTGCCGAACTGTTGCGCGCCCGGTAGCCACGGCAACTGGTCGAAGTAGAAGCGCAGTGCGACGTGCGGCGCGTCCAACATCTCTGAGGCGTGGCCCAGCAGTCCGAAGCCGGTGATGTCGGTGGCGGCCTGCACACCGGCCAGCAGCGCGGCCTCGGAGGCGGCCCGGTTAAGCCGCAACATGCTGGCCGTGGCTGCGACCATCTGCTGGTCATCGGTCAGGTCGCGCTTGAAGGCGGTGGTGATGACGCCGGTGCCCAGCGCTTTGGTCAAAACCAATTTGTCGCCTGGCTGCGCGCCGCCTTTGGTCAACACGCGCCGTGGATCGACCATGCCCAGCACTACCAGGCCATATTTCGGCTCTTTGTCCTGGATGGTGTGGCCGCCGGCGATGACTGCGCCGGCCTCCAGCACCTTTTCCGCGCCGCCGCGCAGCACGGCGCTGATCATCTCGGCTGGCAGGTCAGCCGGGAAGGCGGCAATGTTGAGCGCGAACAACGGCCGGCCGCCCATGGCGTAGACGTCGCTGAGGGAGTTGGCCGCGGCAATCGCGCCATACGTGTACGGCTCGTCCACGATGGGCGTGAAGAAATCGACCGTGGCCACGAGGGCCTGGTTCTCGCTCAGGCGGTAGACGGCAGCGTCGTCCGCCCGGCCCAGGCCCACGAGGAGGTCGGGATAGTCAGCTTGGCTGAACAGGCTGGCAAGCGGGCGCAACACGTGCGCCAAGGCCTCAGGGGCCATTTTGGACGCTCAGCCAGCGCAGGCAGCCAGGGAGGTGAGACGGATTTGCTCGCGTGTCATAGTTCCTATTCAATCAGCACAGCCCGGCAGGGCGCGCCGTCGCTGCCGCCGAGCTTGATCGGCAGGCAGATCAGTTGGTAGTCGCCCGGCTCGATGGCGCTCAGATTTAGGCCCTCGACGGCGATGACGCCAGCGTCCAACAGGATCTGGTGGGTCGGAATGCCGTCGTCGAATGAGCCTACGGACAGGTAGTCGATGCCTACTAACCGAATGCCGCGATCTACCAGCCATTGGGCGCCGTCAGCCGTAATGGCCGTGAATTGCTCTACGAAAGCCATCTCGCCGCGCTGCCAGATGGCTGAGTTGTCGGTGTGCAGCAGCAGGCGCTGCACGCCCGGCGGGATGACCAGCGTCTCCAGCACGTTAGCTGTTACATGGCCCCGGCCGCGCGCATCCACCACCAGCGCCGGGCCGATCAGCACGTCCAGGCTCAACGACTCGGCGGTGGCGCCACCGCGAATGAAGTGGGCCGGCGCATCCAGGTGGGTGCCGGTGTGCGCGCCCATGTCCAGCCGCGTGATGGTGCAGATGTCGCCGCGCTCCAGGTGGGACGGCTGGGTCAACCGCACCGGCGGGTCGCCTGGCCAGACCGGCAGGGCGGGTGTGATGGTCAACGTAATGTCGTAGATGGTCATGGACGTCCGGGGAACAGTGTTGTTAGCGCAGGCCGGCGGCGCGCAGAAGCTGGTCAGCCCAGGCGGCATCTTCGGCCAGCAGCAGCGGATCGGGCTCGACCGTGTAATCGACCATGCGGGTGTATGGCCCGTCGCGATAGGCGCGGTTGACCGCCACTTGCAGGTCGAGCAGCACGTCGGGATCGTCCCCGGCCAGCGGCGTCAGGATGCAGGGCAGCGGCTCGCGCAGCGCCACCGGGTAGAGCGAGAAGTCCATCCAATAGCCCGCGCGCAGCGCGCTGCGATTGACCAGCACCAGGTAGTCGGGGGCCAGGTCGTAGACCGCAGCCTCCAGTTCGGGGTAGGGCAGCAGGCGCTGCCCGCCGCGCAGCAGGTCGATCTCGATCAGGTTGGCATCGCTGCTCAGGATTTCCATCTGCTTGCTCTCATAGGCGCGACGGTCTGGACCAGGCAGTTTGTTGGACGGACTAACGATCTCGATCAGCGTCACCAGCTTGTGGTTGCGCCGGCTGTCGCGGATCTCGACCAAGCGATGCCTCAGTGGGTCCGAAGGTATGCGCAGGTCGATGGTCGGCGTGGCCTGCTCACGCGGGTACTCAAGCACAGCGGCTGGCGCGGTCGCGTAGGCCACCGGCGCCTCGCGCAATTGGCGCTGCATCACGCTGATGTCGGGGACGATCCGGCGCACTCGTTCGCTCGACATGGTAATGCCTAGTTCAGGACGAGATTGTAGGCGGGCGTAGTAGGGCGCTGGCAGCAGGCTGTTCAGCTCAGCCCGCAGCTCCCCGGCGAGGGCGTCATGAAAGTCGGGCCAGATATCCGGCGCCTCGAGATAGGGGTCCATCCCCGGAAAGGGCGGCGAGTTGCTGGACATGTCGTTCATCTTGCACGCTCCATTGAGGCTAGCTGCGCCCGTAGACCGGCAGCGCGGCGCCAGTGATGTGGCTGGCCGTGTCCGAGGCCAGGAAGACGAAGGCGTCGGCGATGGCGGCCGGCGGCACCCACTTGCCCCTGTCAGCGTTGGGCATGTTGGCGCGGTTTTGGGGGGTGTCGATGGCGCCGGGCAGCACGCAGTTGACGGTCACACCCTGCTGCTTGTACTCGGCGGCCATGCTTTCCACCAGCCGCACCACCACGCTCTTGGAGGCGCTATAGGCGCTGTGGTTGGCCGTGCCGGCCAAGGCCGCGCGTGTTGCGGTATGGACGATGCGGCCGCTACCGTGGCTCAGCATGTGCGGCAACACGGCGCGGCTGAGGATGAAGGCCGTGCGTGCATTGAGAGTCATCATGAAGTCCCAGGTCTCCAGGGTTGTCTCGTGCGTCGCTGTGCCGGCCTTGTAGCCGCCGATGGTATTGGCCAGCACGTCGATGCGGCCAAAGCGGGCAGCAGCGGCTTCGACCCACCGCTGCACCGCTTCGGGGTCGGCGGCGTCGACTGAGCCGCACAGCATGTGCTGCGGCGCGGCGGCCAGGTCAGAAAACAGGCCGGGCAGGCGATCGGGGGAGCGGTCAGCCAGGGCCAGGTGCGCGCCTGCCGCCTGAAAACCGCGCGCCACTGCAGCGCCCAGATTGCCCGCAGCGCCGGCAACCAGTACAACTTGTCCTGTCAACTCGGTCATCCTCTGCACTCCTTGCGCTTACAGGTCCAGACCGAAGCAAGCAACGCCCATCAGCGCGGCGTTGCGATGCAGGATCACATGCACCGGGAAGCGGATCAGCACCGTGGAAAAGCGCCCCTTGTTGAGGAAGGACTGCATGAAATACTTGTGTTCCAGCCAGGGCAGAATGCGCCGCGGGATACCGCCGCCCAGATAGATGCCGCCGGTGGACATCAGCTTCAGTCCCAGGTTGCCGGCCTCCGCGCCCAGGATCGATACGAACAGCCGCAGCGCAGCCACAGCCAGCTCGCAGGGCTGTTCTTCGTGCTTCAGCGCGGCGCTGACGATCAAGGGCGTCGCGTCGCTACCTTCCAGCAGTTGTTTGGCCAGCCAGGGCGGCTCCGGCGCATAGCCCGTGTTCTTGAGGAAAAAGTACAGGTTGCGGATGCCCAGGCCCGAGCAAACCTTTTCGTAGCTGACGTGGTCATAGAGCCGCAGCATATAGCGCAGCAGACTCATCTCCAGCTCGTCGGTCGGCGCGAAGTCGGCGTGTCCGCCCTCGGAAGCGTGGGCCAGGTAGTGGCCATTGTGCGCCGTCAGATAGGCCTCACCCAGCCCTGTGCCCGGCGCCAGGACAGCGATCGGGCCATCAGGTTCGGGATCGCCGTCGTTGAGCGTATGCAGTTCGTCCGGCTGCAAAAAGGGGACGGCATAGGCAATGGCTTCAAGATCGTTGAGCAGTGTGACCGATGTAAACTGCAAGACTTCCTGCAGGCGACTGGCGCGAATGATCCAGGGCAGGTTGGTGATGGTCGCCTGGCCGCCGGTCACCGGGCCAGCCACACCAAAGACCGCACGCTCTACGGGCAAATTGACTTCTGTCACGAAAGTCCGGACAATTGCCTCCAGATTCGGATACTGGCTGCTGGGATAAATGCGTTCGACGACAACTTCATGAGGGCCTTTCTCGGCTGAGAAGATGGCCAGATGGGTCTTGGTGCCTCCGATATCGCCAGCTAAGAGCATAGTGATCTCCTGAATTCGTACCTTGCGTCAACATGCCAATCGGGATGGGATCCGGTTAGCGCTTGGTGCTCATACACCAAGGCGCCAATTTTCCGCATTTGATCGAACGGATGCAAAGCTTGCAGGCATAAGAATCGGCCTTTCTTTGCGGTCTTTGCGCCTTTGCGTGAGCCAGAATCGTGAAGTATTGATATTCTATTCCCGACTCAGAGGATATGCAAATGCCTGCTTGTGCTCTTATGGGAAGCTGGCCGGCGCGCTGAAGCGTAGCAGACCAGCGCTGTGCCCCAGCAGGAGCAGCGAGCCGCCGCCTGACGCGGCGGGTACAGCCATCAAAACGAAGGCTTGATCCCAAGGTCAGCCCGGGCGCCGACCGAGGGAGTGCTTGACTCCGAGATCGCTAACCGCTACCACTTCGAGACCTGCTGTGCAAAGCCCTGGCGGCGCAAGAGGCATCGGTTCGCGCCAGCGATTGCCGTGCTGTCAGACCTGTGGTAGACTGCCTGGGCCATGAAACGTGAACTACGCGGAATCAAGCGCAGCGATATTCAACTCGATTTCGACCTGTATCGGGTCAACGTGCCCATGCCGGGCGTGGTCAGCGACCAGCTTAGCGTGATCGACATTCGGCCTGAAGGGGTCGAGCGAACGATCGTCTTTGTGCATGGCTACGCCGGCTGCGCCGAGACCTGGGAGCGCCAGATCAACTATTTCGCCAAGGAGTATCGCGTGGTGGCGCCGGACCTGCGCGGCCACGGCCAAAGCGACGCGCCTTATACGCGCTACGCAATGCCTGAGCTGGTGGCCGACCTGTACGCAATCAGCCAGCATCTGCGCCTTCCTGGCCAGTTCGATCTGGTGGGCCATTCCTTTGGGGGGTCGATCTGCGTGGAGTATGCCAGCGCCCATCCGGAGCAAATCAACCATCTGGTGCTGGTCGCCACGGCCGGAGAGTATCCGGTGCCCAAAGTGGTGTCCCTGGCCTACCGGTTGCCGACTGCGCTGCTGCGGCCCGTCTGGGACTACCGGCCGCGCTGGAATGCCGAGTTGCACGTCATGAAGCGCATGGCCAACAACAACATGCTGCAATGGCGCGGCTGGGCGTTGATGCGCACGCTGCGCGTGCCGACGTTAGTGATCACGGGCGAGCGCGATACGTATTTCCCACGCAACGTGATCGAGGAAGTGGCCAAGGTCATCCCTGGCGCCGAGCGAGTGGACGTGGGCGCCTCGAAGCACAAGATCCAACTGGAACGTCATCAGGCTGTCAACCGGGCGATCAAGCGCTTCATCCAGGCCGACGAGCCCACCATTACCTGGCGTCGTGAGCCGGCGGCTGAGCAAGCAGAGTTGGGCCGTCCCTGGCTCAAGGCCTACGGCAAGGCCACGCCCATGACGGTGCCTATCCCTGCGCGACCGCTGTCTGATTTCCTGGAAAGCGCGGCCGATTGGTCACCCAAACGCCCTGCCACGCTGTTCTTCGGGGCCAAACTGTCCTATGCACGCCTGAACGAGCGGGCCCATCAATTCAGCCACGTGCTGCACGGCTTGGGCATCCGCCCCGGCGATCGTGTCATGCTCTTTCTGCCCAACACCCCGGAGCTGGTCATTGCCTACTATGGAACGCTGCGGGCGGGGGGGGTGGTGGTGCTGCCATCGCTGCACGGCGACCCGGCGCAGATCATCGCCCAGGCGCGGTCAACAGCGGCTGAGGTGCTGGTCACGTTGCAGGATTTCGGCGCGCTGGCCCAGGCCGCGCTGGCCCAGGCCGGCGTGCGCGAGGTCTTGACCGTCGGCCTGCCGCGCGCGATGCCTCCCAGCGCCTACGGCGCCATGCTGCTTGCGCTGGGTTTTACAGGAGACAGGCCGCTGGCCGTTGAGGACGCCGTCGGGCGCAGCATGGCTGAGCTGATCCAGGATGCCCCGGCGCATGGTCTCGACCTCTCTCGCTCCAGCACCGACCTGGCCGTCGTTGCCTTCTCCAACGGCGCTGAGGGCAGTCCGAGAGGCGCGTGTCTGACCCACAGCAACCTGGTGGCCAACGCCCTACAGTTGCGCCACTGGCTGCACGATCTGCAATACGGCCGGGAAACCTTTGTCTCAGCCCTGCCGCTGCTGCACAGCTACGGCATGACCGCGGCCATGAATCTCCCCATTGCGGTGGGAGCGACTATGTTGTTGCTGCCCGGCTTCGACATGAACGAGCTGTTGGAGTTGATCTGGACGCACCAGCCGACCTTCTTCCCTGGCCTGCCTGCCATGTTCGCCGCCATTAGCCACGTCCCCAACCTGCGCGCCTATGGCTTTGGCTCGATCAGAACCTGTCTCAGCGGCGGCGCGCCTTTGCCGGTCGAGCTGCTTGAGGCTTTCGAGCGGCTGACCAGAACACGGCTGCTGGAGAGCTATGGCTTGACCGAGGCGTGCTCCATCACCCACGTCGATCCGCTGCTGGGGCCCCGCAAAGCTGGCTCGGTCGGTGTGCCGCTGCCCAACACCGACGCCCGCGTGGTCGATTCCAGCAGCGGGGCTGAGCTGGCGCTGGGCGAGGTGGGAGAGCTAGCCCTCAGGGGGCCGCAGGTGATGACGCGCTACTGGGACGAGCAAAGCAGCAGCGCTGTGCTGCGCGATGGCTGGCTATACACCGGCGACCTGGCGCTGATGGACAGCGACGGCTTCTTCCGCATCGTGGGACGCCAGAAGGATGTCATCGTGCGGCCCCAGGGTGTCGTTTATCCGCGCGATGTGGAGGAAGTGCTCTATGAGAACAACAAGGTGCAGGAAGCGGTGGTGATCGGATCGGTGGACAGCGACGGCGCGCAGCAGATCATCGCCTATGTAGTCCCGAGGCCGGGCGCGGCGCCCACCAGCGAGGAGCTGCTGAGCTTCTGTCAGCGGCGCCTGGAAGCCCACGCCGCACCGACCCGCATCGAGTTTCGCACAGAACTGCCCCGTTCATCCACTGGCAAGGTGGCGCTGCAACTCCTGGAAGCGACCCCTTCTGAGCCGTAGCAGGTGGCAAGTTGCAGGTTGCAGGTTGCAAGTGGCAAGTGACAGGTCAGGCAAACTCACCTGCCACTTGCAACCTGCAACTCAATGCACTCCCATACGCGCCAATTCCTGCTCGACCACGCTGTCGTCCAGCTTGACGAACAGCGCCTCAGGCTTGCGCAGGGCCTGGCCGGCCGGCAAAGTCGTGGCCTGCCAGCGGCCTGCCGCCCCGCGGCCGTCGTAGCGCAGCGCCAGGTGCTGGCCGCGCGCGTCGGCAATGACTTCGGTGTACTGGCGGCCAAAAAGCTGGCTGTCGTAGCCCAGATAGGTATGCACCTGCTGTGAGCTGAACGGCAGCACGGGGGCAAAGAGCAGCTTCAGCCAGTCGATGGCCTGTAGCACGACGTAGACGCTGCGGCCGGCCGCTGCGCGGTCGGTCTTGATCTGCTGCCAGGGCGCTTTGTCGTTGATGTAGCGGTTGACCTCCTGGCTCAGGCGCAGGGCTGCGTCCAGCGCGGCCTTGAACTTGCGGCCGGCATAGAGCGCGCCCACGCTGTCGAAGCCGGCCTGCACCGTGGCCAGCAGCGCCTGGTCCACGGCGTCCAGCGGGCCCGGCTCAGGCACGCGGTTGTCGAACTGCTTGAAGGCAAAGCCCAGCACACGGTTGACCAGGTTGCCCCAGTTGGCCACCAGCTCGGTGTTGACCCGGCGCACGAACTCCTGCCAGGTGAACTCGCTGTCGTTGGACTCCGGCGCCATCGCGGTCAGGGCGTAGCGCCAGGCGTCGACCTGGTAGCGCTCGGCCGCCTCGACGATGCTGATCACGTTGCCAAAGCTGCTGCTGAACTTGAAGTCGCCCAGGGTCAGGTATTCGTTGGCGGGGATATCTGAGGGCAGCTTCAGCCACCATGCGTGGCCGGGCACGGGGCCGTAGGCGTGCAGCATGGATGGCCAGATGATGGCGTGGAAGGGGATGTTGTCCTTGCCGATGAAGTAGAAGCTCTCGACGTCGCCGCCCTCCTGCCACCAGTCCTGCCAGGCGTCGGGCTGGCCGGTGATCTGCGCCCACTCCTTGGTGGCCGACAGATAGCCGATCACCGCGTCGTACCAGACGTAGATGCGCTTGTCGTCGTAGCCGGGCACAGGGATGGTGATGCCCCAGTCCAGGTCGCGCGTGATGGGCCGGCCGCGCAGATCTCGGCTTTCAGCTTGCGCGCGGGCAAAGTTGAGCACATTGGGCCGCCAGTCGGCTTTGTCGGGCCGGTTGAGCCACTCCACCAGAAACTCGTTGGCCTTGCCCAGGTCCAGGAAGAAGTGCTCGGTGGGCCGGGTCTCGATGTTGCTACTGCCGCTGATCTTGCTGCGCGGGTTCTTGAGCTCGACGGCGTCGTAGGTGCGGCCGCAGTTGTCGCACTGGTCGCCGCGCGCGCGGTCGAAGCTGCAGAAGGGGCAGGTGCCCTCGACGTAGCGGTCGGGCAGCCAGCGGTCGTCGTCCACCGCGTAAAGCTGCTGCTGCACCTCGCTGTAGATGTAGCCGCGCGCCTGGTGGCGCAGAAACAGGTCGTGGGTCACATCCCAGTGGTTCTGCGTGTCGGTGTGCGTGTACAGGTCGAAGGTCAGGCCGAAGCGCAGGAAGCCTTCGACGAAGCGGCCATGGTAGCGCTCGACCACCTGGGCTGGGCTGACACCCTCCTGGTCGGCGCGCAGGGTGATGGGCGTGCCGTGGGTGTCGGAACCGGAGACCATCAGCACCTCGTTGCCCGCCAGGCGATGGTAGCGCGCGAAGATATCCGGCGGCAGATACGCGCCGGCCAGGTGGCCGATGTGGCGGTCGCCGGCGGCATAGGGCCAGGCGACGCAGACGTGGATTCTCTTGGTCATGGTCACGCTCTTTGTGATGATAGCGCAAAAACGGGATCAAAGTCGTCACTGCCCGGAGTGTAGCATAACGCTGTCAAAACGCCAACACCTTTGGACAGTGTCTGGCAGCCTTGTCTCCACTTGCCGAACAACGAGTTGACAAGACATCCCAAACGGATACAATGTATATGCAACAGGTAAGCAAGAGATACAGTTTGAGGAGGGAAGATCGTGCAGCGACGCATTCAAGGCTTTATCTGGCTCGACTGGGTAGTCGACAAGATCGAAAACAAACATGACGTAGAGACCGAAGAAGTCGAGGAGACCTTCTTTGGCCGACAGATCAAAGTTCGTAGAGCCGAATCGGGTAAGTACCTGCTGTACGGACAGTCGCTCGATGGACGTTACTTGTTCGTCGTCTTTACCTGGGTTGGACGACAGGTCAAGGTCATTACAGCACGCGATATGACACCGAGCGAAAGACGGTTCTTTGCAAGAAAATGAGGTGCGAGATGGCGAAAATTCCGAAGTTTGCGACAGAACAAGAAGAAGCCGAGTTCTGGACTACCCACGACTCGACCGACTTCATCGAAGATACTGAAGCAGTGGACATCACGTTTATTGATGACCGCCGGCCGAAGAAACAGATCGCGCTGCGCCTGGACGGGGAAACCATCGAGGCGCTCAAGGCTGTGGCGCGCCGGAAGGGCGTAGGCTACCAGACCCTGATCCGGCTATGGGTCAACGAGCGTCTCGAGCAGGAACAGGTCAGCGCGTTGCGTGGTTGACACGGATGAACGATGAATCTGGAATGCCCTTCTGCGATTCATCGTTCATCAATCATCATTCATAGTTTCGGCAGCGTGATCCCCACCTGCCCCTGGTACTTGCCCTTCTTGTCGGCGTAGGACTTCTCCGGCGGGTCGCCCTCGAAGAAGAGCACCTGGGCGATGCCCTCGTTGGCGTAGACCTTGGCCGGCAGCGGGGTGGTGTTGGAGATCTCCAGCGTGACGTAGCCCTGCCACTCTGGCTCGAATGGCGTTATGTTAATCACGAGACCGCAACGCGCATACGAGCTTTTTCCGAGACAAATGGTGATGACGTTACGCGGGATACGAAAATACTCTATCGTCCTGGCCAGGATGAAGGAGTTGGGCGGGATGACGCACACGTCGCCGTGATAGTCGACCATCGAGCGCGCGTCGAAGTTCTTGGGGTCCACCACGGTCAGGTCGCCCAGGCCGGGGGTGAAGATGCGGAACTCGTCGGCGATGCGAATGTCGTAGCCGTAGCTGCTCAGGCCGTAGGAGATGACGCCCTCGCGCACCTGGCCGTCGACGAACGGCTCGATCATGCCGTGCTCCAGCGCCATTTTGCGGATCCAGTGGTCGGGTTTGATGGACATGGGGGCTCCTGAATGGTTAATGGTAAACGGGTAACGGGTAATGGTTAATAGGCCGTCAACGTCTTCAGCCGTGGGTCGTCGACCGGGCCGGTTTGGCGCCGTTTGGGGGCAGTCGAGACGCCATGGTCATCGCGTATTATACGACCATCGCGCAGCTTTGGCGATTAATCGGTTCACTGGATGAACCAACGGACCGTCAGCGAGTTCTGATCGACCATTTGTGATGAGCTGGTAGGTCACGTTATCAACGTGACATCCGTGCGGCGTTGGCAACGTGTGTCCGGCTGGTAGCCGGACCTACGGTTTATGCCATGTTGGCGCTCAGGGGGATACGCGCTATAATGCGGCCAGCATCGAACAACGAATTCCCTGGAGACTGCCATGCCCCCCGCATCCGACTGCGACCCCGTCACCTACGCCACGCGCCGGCCTGTACCCATCGTCTATGCACGGGGCAGCCACTATGAGATTGGCCGCCAGGTCGGCGAGCATCGCCAGGACGTGATCCGCCTGACGCTGGACACCTACCGGGGCCTGTTCCGCAGCGAGGCTGCCCGGCTGGATATCGATAGCTGGGACGAGGCGATCCTGCACGCGCGCAAGTACCTGCCTTTCGCCGAGGAGAGCGTGCCCCAATACGTGGCAGAGCTGCGCGGCACAGCCGACGGCGCAGGGCTGGACTTCAACGATCTGCTGGTGCTGAACTGCATGGAGGCGCTGACCGAGGACGCGCTGCACCGCGGCTGCACCAGCCTGGCCGCCGCGCCCGAGCTGACCGCCGACGGCAGCCTGCTGGTGGGCCACAACGAGGACTGGCTGCCCGAGGACTTCGAGTCGGTCTACCTGATCCACGCCCAGCCCGACGACGAGCCGGCCTTCCTGGCCATCACCTACGGCGGCCTGCTGCCCAACATCGGCTTCAACCAGCACGGTATCGCCCAGTGCTGCGACTCGGTCTACCCCAACGACGCGCGCGTCGGCGTGCCGCGCATCTTCGTCTCGCGCGCGGTGCTGGCCGCCGCCACGCCAGCCGGCGCCCTTCAGGCGGCGCTCAACCGCCGCCGCGCCGCCGGCTACAACCACCTGATCGCCCACGTCAGCGGCGAAATCTACAACCTGGAGGCTTCGGCGCGCGAGTTCGAGCTGATCTACGGCATGGATGGGCTGCTGGCTCACACCAACCATTACCTCTCCCGCCCCATGCGCGCCATCGAACGAGACGGTGATGAATTGATTGCCTCGCGCGTGCGCTATAACCGCACCATCCGCCTGCTGCACAGCCAGCAAGGCCAGATCAGCCGCGCTTCGATCCAGGCCTTGCTCAGCGACCACGTCAACTTCCCCGAGTCGATCTGCAACCACGTCTCCATCGACGATTTCCCGTTGGACCGTCAGCAGACCATCGCTGCACTAGTGATGGATCTGACCCATTTGACCATGGATGTAGCCTGGGGCACGCCCTGCTGTTCGGAGTTTCATACCTATCGGCTGGAGCGCCAGGAAACGATGAATGATGAGCGATGATTGCGGAGTGACCCCATGCAAATCATCCCCTACGCCGACCTGACCTGGCCCGAAGTCGCCCGGCTGCCGCGCGATCTGCCCATGCTCCTCCCGCTGGGGTCAGGCGAGTACGATCTGGAGGCTGCGGCCGCCCGCCTGGAGGCCGTCGAGCTCTGCCTGCTGCCGGCCATCCCCTACGGCTTCCGCCGCGTCGACGATGATCCGCTGGACAGGCTGGCTGTGCGGCCAGCGTTGTTGCGGCGCGTGCTGGCTGGCGTGGCCAAGGAGCTGAGCGCGCAGGGCTTCCAGCGCATCGCCGTGCTGAACAGCTATGGCGACCAGGGGCTAGCCAGCGGCAGCGCGCACATGCTGGACATCCCTTGCCAGCCGCAACCGCCCGCTCCCTGGCCGGCCGACCTGGCCCAGCGCACCGTGGTCATCAGCACCGGCCACACCGAGCAGCACGGCTATCACCTTCCCCTGAGCACCGACACACTGATCGTCCAGGCCATCGCCGACGGCTTGGCCAGCCGCGCGCCGGGCGAGGTTTGGTGCCTGCCGGCCTGGCCCTATGGCGTCAGCACCCACACGCGCGAGTTCCCCGGCACGCTTAACCTGGGCGGCCGTGTCTTCGAGGATTTCTTCCTGGCCGTGGTCGACCGGCTGGCTGCGCTGGGCGCTGACACGATCTACTTCTCCAACGGCCACGGCGGCAACCACTCGTTCCTGGTCAACGTGGTCAAGCTGGCCGGCGAGCGCCACCCCGATCGCTTCATCGCCACCGAGTGGCTGCACACCACCGGCCCAGCCCTGGCGCGCTATCGCCAGTCGGCCATCGGCGGCATGGGCCACGGCGGCGAGCTGGAGACCAGCTACGTGCTGCACCTGCGGCCCGACCTGGTGCGGATGGAGCAGGCCACCACTGAAACCGACTTCATCAGCACGCCCGGCTACTATATGGACTGGGTCGAGGGCGGCCGCTTAATCGCCAACCCGCCCTGGAGCGACGACACGGCCAGCGGCATCTACGGCGACGGCCGGCTGGGCAGCGCCGAGAAGGGCCGGCTGTGGCTGGCAGCCGCGGTCGAGGAGAAGCTGGAGACGGTGCGCGAGCTGCGCGAACAGCACACCCTGCGTCAGATCAAGCGCGCCTGGCGTACGGAGACGGCCAGTTATCGGTGGTCGGTAAACGGTGATCGGTGATCGGTGATCGGTAAACGGTGATCGGTAAACGGTGGTCGGTGATCGGTGATCGGTATCGATTGTGGAGTCCGCACGCCCACGTGCGGACTGATGATTTGCACAGAAGGAGTACGGTAGCATGCTGGCAGAAGCGCAGACGATCAAAGAGCAAATGGTGCAATGGCGGCGGACGATCCACCAGTGGCCGGAGATGGGCTTCGACCTGCAGCGCACGGCAGCGCTGGTGGCGGAGACGCTGGCCGGGCTGGGCGTGGAGCTGCGCACGGGCGTCGGCAAGAGCGGCGTGGTGGCCTACCTGGGCGACGGCGGCGGGCCGGTGATCGGCGTGCGGGCCGACATGGACGCGCTGCCCATCTATGAGGAGAACGCTGTGCCCTACGCCTCGCAGGTTGCGGGCAAGATGCACGCCTGCGGCCATGACAGCCATACGGCCATGCTGCTGGGCGTGGCAGCGTTGCTCAGCCAGCGCAGCTTCCCCGGCCAGGTGCGCCTGCTCTTCCAGCCCTCGGAGGAAGGCGGCTACGACCACGGCGTCAGCGGCGCGCCGCGCATGATCGAGGACGGCGCGCTCGACGGCGTCGATGCGGTGATCGCCCTGCACGTCCACGGCACGTTCGAGACCGGTACGATCATGGTGGACGAGGGCGTGGTGGGCGCGGCCGTGGACACCTTCCGCGCTGACATCCGCGGCCGCGGCGGCCACGGCGCCTATCCACACGAAACCATCGACCCCATCTGGCTGGCCAGCCAGGTGCTCAACGCGCTCTACGCCATCCCCTCGCGGCGCATTACTCCCTTGCAGCCGTCGGTGGTGACGGTCGGTGTGGTGCGAGGTGGGACGGTCGACAACGTCATCCCCAGCGCGGTACGCCTGGAGGGCACGCTGCGCAGCTTCGACGGTGGCGTGCGCGAGCAGTTGGTGCAGGACGTGGAACGAGCCTTCCAGATCGTGCGCGCCTTCGGCGGCGACTTCGACCTGCGCATCGAGCGCGGCTATCCCCCACTGGTCAACGACCCGGCCGCGGCTGGCTGGCTGCGCAGCGTGGCCGGCGAGCTGCTGGGCGAGGCCAGCGTCCTGAGTGGCAACGTCTCTATGGGCGCTGAGGACTTCGCCTTCATGGCCCAGCGCGCGCCCGGCGCCATGTTCGGCCTGGGAGTCAAGGCGCCTGGCGCAGAGCCGCGCTACCTGCACACGCCGACCTTCGACCTGGACGAGGACGCCCTGCCCATCGGCGCTGCTATCCTGGCCGAGACCGCGCTGCGCTTTGTGCATGGGCAGCTTCGCCAGCCTCAATAGACCCAATCTTCAAACAGCGCCTCCAGGTCGCAGCCGCAATGCTGCTCCGCCAGCGCGCGTAGGCTCTCGGTGGTAGCGATGCCCCAGCGGTGGGTCTGGACGTAGTCATACAGGAATCCATCGAACGTCTCCTGGCCCATCTGGTCGCGCAAGGCCTCGAAGAACAGCGGCCCCCGGCCGTAGACGATGGCGCCGTAGGTTCCGGCGAACTCGCCCCCCTCGCTGTAGGCCGCCACGGGCAGGCCGATGGGAATCTTCTCGCCGTCGCTGTTCTCCCAGCGGCCTTGCAGCGAGTCGCGAAAGTCCTGCTCGCCGGCCGCGCCGTACTGATCGCCGAAGTAGAGCAGCGTGGCGTACTGGGTCAACGCCTCGTCCAGCCACGGCTCGTCCACCTGGTCGTTGCCCACCAGGTTGTAGAACCACTGGTGGGCCACCTCGTGGGCGGTGGTGCTCTCCAGGTAGCGTTGATACGTGCGGTCATAGATGTTGTCGGTCAGGGCGATGATGCCCGGATACTCCACCCCCAACGCATTGGTGGCCGTGCTGACCAGATCCAGCTCGCTGTAGGGGTAGGGGCCAAAGCGCTCGGCAAACACCTGCAGGGCTTGTGCAGCCACGTCGGCCACCTCCTGCGCGCCGGCCGCGAGACCGGCTGGCGCATAGCTGTTGACCGTGGTCTCGCCTACCTGCTGGCTCACTACCTGATAGTTGGGGCTGGCGGCCAGGTAGAAATCGCGCGCCGGGCCGGCAGCGACCGTCAGCGTTTGCAGGCCGCCAATCTGCTCCTGTTCCAGCGGCGTGCCCGATGTAACCACGAGGAGATCGGCCGGCGCAGTCACTCGCACCAGATAATAGCTCGCGTCGGCGTAGACTACGTCGCCTTCCGGCGGAGCAATCTCCGTGTTCCACCCCTCGTCGTCGTAGACTGCGATCATGGGGTAGGGGTGGGCCAGAGCCAGCACGTCCTCCAGATAGGCGAAGGTGCCGTAGTTGCTGCTAGCCGCATCGGTGGGCACACTTACCGCAAAATCCATGGCGATCACCGTCTGTTCGCCCGGCAGCAGGGGCTGCGGCAATGGAACGAAGAGCACGCTATCCCGTTGTGCATAGCCTGGCACAGCCGGTTGACCGTTCACGGTCAGATTAGTCACCGTCGTCGAGCCGCCGGTCAGATTCGGGAAGAGGCGAAAGGCGATCTCGTCCAGCGCCACGGCCTCATTGTTGGTATAGCGTACCTCTTGCCGGCCCGTTACCTGCGCCAGACTGTCCTCGATGCGCAGGTCCAGATGGTAGACGCTGGCGCCGGGTTGCTGCTCCAGCGCCCCTTGCTCGGCAGTGATCAGTCCGCTGCGAAAGGGCGCGCGTTCGTCCCAGTCCAGATCGAAGAGGGTCGAGGCGGGCAGAGAGCGAGTGGCGACTGTCGGCATGGGCTTGCTTGGCGGTCCCGGCTCAAGGGTTGCCGTTGGCCGTGGGCGCAGCGTGGCTGTGGGCTGGGGCTGCGCGGCCGGCGGGCTGGGTTGGGCCGCGGGCAGGGGCGCAAATTGGCAGGCTACCGCTGTCACAGCCAGCACTAGCATAATCGTCAAGCGCCAAGGTGTCTTTCGCATGGGGTGTTTGAGCCTCGGGTGCAGTCTTGCCGGACGATTTTGGAAAATCGTCCTACGTAGCGGCTTGGGATCGCAGCGCTCATGGGCTATAATCGTACTTACCCATGACTATTGCCACCCGCCGCCAAATGGCCCGCTCGGCCGGGCTCGTGTCGATCCTCTTCGCTGCCAGCCGGCTGTTGGGCCTGCTGCGCGAGGTGGTGATCGGCGCTCGCTTCGGCACCGGCGCCGAGCTGGATGCCTACCTGGCGGCTTTCCGCGTGCCGGACCTGATCTTCTACCTGGTGGCGGGCGGCGCGCTGGCCTCGGCCTTCATCCCGACCTTCACCGCGCGCCTGGCTAAGGACGATGACCCGCGTCGCCGCGCGGCCTGGCGGCTGGCCAGCTCGGTGGCCAACCTGCTGCTGCTGGCGACGACCGGGCTGGCCATCGTCGCCGCGCTGCTGGCCCGGCCGCTGGTGGCCACGCTGATTGCGCCGGGCTTCGGCCCCGAACAGCAGGCTTTGACCGCCCAGTTGATGACCGTCATGCTGCTGGCGCCGATCATTTTTGGCCTCAGCGGCATCGTCATGGGCATCCTCAACAGCTTCCAGCACTTCCTGGCCCCGGCCCTGGCGCCGGTGCTGTACAACCTGATGATCCTGCTGGGGGCCTGGTTCCTGGCGCCAACCTTGGGCGTCTATGGCCTGGCCATCGGCGTGGTGGCCGGCGCGCTGGCCCACCTGCTGGTGCAATTGCCGGCCCTGCTGCGCCGCCGCCCAGTGTACACCATGACCCTGGGGTTGGACAACCCCGACGTGCGCGAGGTGGGGCGGCTGATGGGGCCGCGGGTGCTGGGGCTGGCCGCGGTACAGATCAACTTTCTGGTGGCTGCCAACCTGGCCTCGCGGCTGGGCGCGGGCAGCATCTCGGCGCTGAACTACGCCTGGCTGCTGATGCTGCTGCCGCAGGGCATCATCGCGCAGGGCATTGCCACGGCCATCTTTCCCACGCTCTCGGCCCAGGCGGCCCAGGGGCAGATCGCTGCGCTGCGCAGCACACTCAACGCGGCGCTGCGGGCGGTGATCTGGCTGACTTTGCCGGCCGCAGTGGGCCTCTTTCTGCTGAGGACGCCGGTGATCCAGGTTTTCTTGCAGCGCGGCCAGTTCACGGCTGAGTCCACGGCCATGACCGCCTACGCGCTGGCCTTCTTCGCCTTCGGCCTGGTGGCCCATAGCCTGCTGGAGGTGGTGACGCGCGCTTTCTACGCGCTGCACGACACCTGGACGCCGGTCAAGATCGGCATTGGCGCGATGGCGCTCAACCTGGCGCTGAGCCTGCTGTTGATCCGGCCGCTATCCTTTGGTGGCCTGGCGCTGGCCAACACCATCGCGACTACCGTCGAGACGCTGGCGCTGCTTTGGTTGATCCGGCCGCGCGTCGCTGGGCTGGGCGGCCGGCGGCTGCTGGCCAGTCTGGGCCGGGCCTTGCCTGGTACGCTGGCCATGGCCGGCGCGCTGCTGCTCTTCTTGAACCTGGCTGTGGACTGGTCGCCCTGGCTGATTGCCGCTGGGGGCATCCTGCTAGGCGGCGCGGTGTATGGAGCCTTCGCCCTGCTGCTGGGCCGGCGTGATCTGCAACCGCTGCTGCGGCGTTGAGCGCTGGCTGTGAACTCTGAGTGCAGCGTCCAGAACGGGCTCGGTGGCTACGCACAGACCGGCCCGAACGTGGATGAGGGCCCCAGAACGAAGCGCCAGGGGAGCGTTTTTGAGCGTTCGTCGCCGCTGACGTTGATGCGCGGGGTGGTTTGAACCGCAGCATCCGGTGCAGGCTCGCCCGCTTCCAGCCACAGCTCGACGCCGGCCGTCAGGTCGTGGCCGTCCAGCCGGCGGTCGATGCCCAGCGCCTGGCACAGCTTGGCCGGGCCGTCAGCCAGGGTGCGCAGCGGCCGGCCGGCGCGCTGCGCCTGCATCACATCCACCCCAGCCAACGGCTCGATAGCGCGGATCAAGACAGCGGCTGGGAAGCCAGCATCCTCCGTCACCACGTTCAGGCAGTGGTGCATGCCATAGATCAGATAGACGTAGGCCAAGCCGCCCGGCCCGTACATGGCCCGGTTGCGCGGCGTAGGGCCGCGCGCAGCGTGGCTGGCCAGGTCATCCTCGCCCACGTAGGCTTCCACCTCGCAGATGCGGCCGGCCAGGTGTTGGCCGTCCAGCAACCGCACGAGGGTGCAGCCCAACAAATCGCGTGCGACCTCCAGGGTGGGGCGCAGATAAAAGGTCTGCAACAGCGGCTGAGGGTCCGAGCCGCCCACGGCGGGCAGAAAGATGTAGACCTTGTCGCCGGAGACCAGCGGGGTCAGCGACTCGTGGCCGGCTGGCGTGCGACGCGCGTTGACAAAAATCTGGTAGGGGGAGGGCCGGCCCAGCGCATCGCCGCGCAGGGCAGCATCGAAGCCGGGATAGGTCGCGGCCAGCCGGGCCAGCACGTCGGCCACGCTCACCTGGTCAGCGTCGAAGTCCAGGGAAACCAGGATCGAGCCGGCCAGCCGCCGGATCGGCTCGCCCAGCCGCACGGTGATCTGCATCTGAAGTTCCTTAGCTTGCTGAAAGTTCCGTTCGTCCGCCGTTCATTCTAGCATAGGAGCTGGCTGCTCACAAGGCGCGCTGCAGCGGGTCAGCAATTCCAAATTTGGCACGGAGTCGAGGCTTCAGCCGGGTTTGCCGGTGCGAATCAGGCGCTCTAACCCGCCTAAAGGCTCGACTCCGCGTTGGCAGAGTTCATATTTGGAATTGCTGGCAGCGGGTCGAGGGGCGAAGAGGTTCGACTTCTCCGAGAAGTCGAACTTCTCGGCCGGCCAACCAGTTTGAACAGCCCCGAATCTTACAGAACTGTAAGGTCTCGCTAACCGCAATTTCATCAAATCTTCACGTTGGGCTGCTATAGTGGCAGCATAAGCACGCTGAACCGTGAACATCGGCCAAGTACAGCGCATGAAACGGGCAGATGGCGGTCACAGCCGTCGAAGAATCATCCTTACAGGAAGGAATTACCCTCATGGCTCTACCGTTGTTGATCATCTTGACCGCTCTTTTGCTTTGGACATTGATTCCCGATCCTGATCTGGAAAAACAGCCTGCCAACAAAAAGCAGCAGTGATGGGCACTGTGCTTGATGCCCAAGCTGCTGCGGCCGGATCGCCGGCCCGGCCGCTTGCCGCAACGCCGCCTCTGATACACGCCTGCCCTTTGGGTAGGCGTTTTTTTGCCCGCTGCCCCCGTTGCTTTCGGAACCTCGCGCACTTCCCCATCTGCGCGTCCTGTGTTATCATCAATTCGTCGATTCAGTGTTCAGACTAAGGCTTCGATCATCCTTGCGGGTTTCACGCTTCACACCATGACAGACGTACTGTTGATCCGACACGCGACCAATGACTGGGTGGGCGACCGGCTGGCCGGCTGGACCCCTGGCGTCCACCTCAACGAGCCAGGCCAGGCCCAGGCGGCTGCGCTGGCCGAGCGGCTGGCCGCGTGGCCCCTCAGCGCAATCTATAGCAGCCCGCTGGAACGAGCCGTGGAGACCGCGCAGGCGGTGGCCCAGCGGCGCGACGGCCTGGAGGTCGTCATCGAGGATGGCGTAGGCGAGTCGCGCTATGGCGACTGGACCGGCCAGGCGATCAAGGAGTTGGCCAAGACGCCGGAGTGGCTGCAGGTGCAGTTCACCCCTGGCCTGGCGCGCTTCCCCAACGGCGAGTCGCTGGGCGAGATGCAAGCGCGCGCCGTGGCCGCAGTGGAACGGCTGCGCCGGCTGCACCCCAGCGGCGTGGTGGCCATCTTCTCTCATGCCGATGTGATCAAGGCGCTGGCGGCCTACTACGCCGGCATACCGTTCGACCTGTTCCAGCGGCTGGTGATCGACACGGCCTCGGTGACGTGGATCCGCTTCACGCCCCACGGCCCGCGCTTGCTGCGCCTGAATGACACTGGCAATCTGGATCTGCCCAAGCCGGAAACCGGCAGCGACGAGCCGTCTGCACCTGGTGAATCCGCCCCTGGCGATAGCGCATCCGACGCTGTTCCGCCCACACCACAAAACTGACCCACACGAGGAAAAGAGGCATGGCATCCTACGCATTCGATCTGAAACCGTGCAGCCGGCTGACTGTCGGCGCCATCGGCCCAGCCGGGCAGCGCACCTTCTATCTGCAGGGCATCCAGGGACGCCAGGTGGTCTCCCTGGTGATCGAAAAGCAGCAGGCCCAAGCGCTGGCCGTGGGCATCGACGAGCTGCTGGAGGAGGTCGAGGAGCAGTACCCGGAAGACCAGGCGCCGGCGCCGTTGCCCAGCAACCTGTCGCTGCTGGACCCGGTGACGCCGCGCTTTCGCATTGGCCGGCTGGGCTTGGGCTACGAGGCCGACGACGACCTGATGGTGATCTTCGCCCAGGAAATGCTGAGCGAGGAAGAGGCCGCGCGGCGTGAGCCGGCTGTGGGCCGTTTTTGGGCCAGCCGCGAACAGATGGCGGCCCTCAGCGCCCACGTCAAGAAGCTGGCCACGGCTGGCCGGCCGATCTGTGCGCTGTGTGGCAATCCCATCGATCCCGACGGCCATTTCTGCCCGCCTAGCAATGGGCACGCCTCGACCACCATTTTGCAGTGATGAGCGACTCGAACGAGCAAGCCATCTCGCTGGAAGACGCGCTGGACTTGCTGGCCAGCGGCGAGATGACCGTGCGCGGGCTGCTGCCGGGCAGTTCCAACTATACATTTCTGGCTGATCTCAACAGCGAGCAGTACCAGGGCCTGGCCATCTACAAGCCGCGCCAGGGCGAGACGCCGCTGTGGGACTTTCCCCATGGCACCCTGTGCAACCGTGAGCTGGCCGCCTACCTGATCAGCCAGGCGCTGGGCTGGACGTTGGTGCCGCCCACCGTGCTGCGCGGCGGTCCGTATGGCAAGGGCGCGGTGCAGTTTTTTGTCGACGCCGACTTCAGCCAGCACTACTTTACCTTTCGCGACGAGCCAGCATTGCAGCCGGCCTTGCAGCGCGTGGCAGCCTTCGATTTGGTGATCAACAACGCCGACCGCAAAGCCGGTCACACGCTGCGTGACGCGCAGGGCCGGGTGTGGGCCATCGATCACGGCGTCTGCTTCCATGCCCAGCCCAAGCTGCGCACCGTGATCTGGGAGTTCGCCGGCGCAGCCTTGCCATCCGACGTGGTCGACGACCTGGCGGGGCTGCGGGCGCAGTTGGACGAGGGATGCGAGCTGCGCAGCCAGCTAGCTGGCCTGCTGAACGGGGCCGAGATCCAGGCGCTGGCCCGGCGCACGGAACGCTTGCTGGACAGCGGCGCTTTTCCCGATCCTGACCCGGACCGGCGCTCGTATCCCTGGCCGCTGGTCTGAGAGGATAGAAGCGTGCAACTGCAACCTGTGAATGATGCACCTATGGCCGATGGGGCCGCCAGCCAGGTCGGCTCTCTTCCGCTGCCCTACATCACCGGCGAATTGCCGGGCGTCGGCGGTCAGCTCAAGGCCGAGCCGGCCCATTTTGTCGTCGAGGAGATTCCGCTCTACGAGGCCGGCGGCAGCGGCGCACATCTGTACGTGTCGCTGACGCGGGAAGGCTGGAACACCAAACAGGTGGCCGATGCCCTGGCCGACCTGTTCGGCGTCAGCCGGCGCGATGTCGGTTTTGCCGGCCTGAAAGACCGCAATGCCCGTTGCACGCAAACCTTTTCACTGCCCGGCCTGGCCCCTGAAGACGCGGCGCGCATCGAGCCGGCGCTGCCTTTCCAGGTCAACTGGGCCCGGCGGCACAGCAATAAGCTCAAGGTCGGCCACCTGCTGGGCAATCGCTTCCGCATCACCGTGACCGATCTGGCCGCGCCGGCCGACGAGGCGCTCAGCCGCAGCCAGGCCATTGCAGTGGCCATCGCGCGCCGGGGTGTACCTAACTTCTTCGGCCCGCAGCGCTTCGGCTGGGAAGGCGGCAATGTGGCTAAGGGCCGGGCTGCCCTGCTGGGCCAGGCGCCGCGGCGTGACCCCTGGCTGGCCAGGCTGCTGATCTCGGCCTACCAGTCGCATCTCTTCAACCGCTATCTGGTGCGGCGCATCGAGGCAAGGCTGTTCGAGCAGGTGATCGAAGGCGACGTGTGCAAAAAGGCTGAGACCGGCGGCATGTTCGAGGTTGAGGACCCGGCCGCGGAGCAGCCCCGCTATGAGCGCGGCGAAATCACCTTTACCGGACCGCTTTTCGGCAAGAAGATGTGGGCGGCCAAGGGCCAGGCGGCTGTGCTGGAGGCCAGCGTACTGGCTGAGGCCGAGTTGAGCGACGACGACCTGCGCCGCGCGCGCGTCGACGGAACCCGGCGCCCCGCCAGGGTCTGGCTGCCGGCCATCGAGCTGGCGGCCGACGCGCAGGGGCTGCAAGTGGCCTTTACGCTGGTCAAGGGCGCCTACGCCACGGTGGTCTTGCGCGAGTTTATCAAGTCGGAGCAGGGTTTGCAGACTCTGCAAGAAGTCAATGAGGAGTGATGATGAGCCAAGAGAGTCAGAAACACGATTTGGAGCAGAGCCAGACGACCGTGACGTTGCCCTTGTTTCCATTGCGGTTGGTGCTGTTTCCAGGACAAGTGTTGCCGTTGCACATCTTCGAACCCCGTTACCGGCTGATGATCAACCAGTGCGTTGAGAAGGAAGAGCCCTTTGGTGTGGTACTGATGCGCGACGACACCCCTGACTGGCGCGAGTACAACGGCGATCTGGAGTTGCCCTACCAGGTCGGCACCACAGCCCACATCCAGCGTATGGAGCGTCTGGCCGACGGCCGGCTGAACATTATCACGCTGGGCTTGCACCGCTTTCGCGTGCGCTCGCTGCGCTTCGACATGCCCTTCCTGCAAGGCGAGGTAGAGTCGTTTCCCATGGAAGGCGCGCCGGCGCCGCAGGACACCAAGGCGGTCAGCCGTCTGTTGCCAGGCTATATCAAGCAGTTGTCGCGGGTGCTGAACAGCGACATCGATCTGGGCGAGGCGCCCGATGACCCGCATACGCTGGCTTTTGTGACCGCCGCCGCCTTGCAGCTTCCCTGGGACGAGAAGCAGAGCTTGCTGGAGACTCCTGACCTGCCGCAGTTGCTGAGCGCTGAGCGCGCTCTGCTGGGCAAGGAGACCATGCTGCTGGGCTTCATGCATGCGTCGGAAAGCCGCGTCGAGGAGCAGGTGTTGGGGCCAACGGGCTATCTGTATCCCAACTGAGCGGTTTGGTCAGGGAGTCGCTTGCCAACCGCTGTACGCTGATGTAAAATCAGGCCGCGCTAGCTTCCAATTGCAAAGCCTTGGGCTGAGATTGAGCACGAAAGTAGCACAGGAGCAACCCCCAGATGCGCAATGGTATGCGCTTCGTTGGTGTAGGTGGCCGATTGATAGCCGGCGCCGCCCAGTCCAAAGCGCTGGCGACCAATGAATGCTGGCTGGCCCGGACAGGCTGGCTGCGCAGGTCAAGGAGCGCATCGTGATCCGGCGTCTTGGATTGCCTGACATGCTGGCCGTGCGCTCGTTGCAGCGCGACGGCGTCTGGCTTGATCTGTTTCACCATCTATTGCTGCGCCGCAGCGCGCTGGCGACCGCGCTGATTGCGCCCGTGCCCTGGGTGGGCGCCGGCCTGGCCTCCTACGTCTGGGCGCCGCAGCAACACGTCCAGGGCTTTGTGCAGATGCTCAAACGGCCCGGCCGTCACGAAGCTGACCTGCTCTACTTGGCGCCGCGGCTGGAGCACTCGCCCCACGGCCCGCTCGCCTGGGAGAGCCTGTTGTCGGGGTGTATCGCCGAGGCCAGCTCGCAAGGGCTGCGTCGCCTGTTTGTCAGTGTGCCAGAGGGCAGGGCGGTGATCGACGTGCTGGCCAGCTTGGGCTTCATGATCTACACCAGCGAAGAGGTATTCGTGCTCTCCAGCCCGCCCAGCCTCCCTGTGCTGCCATCCGACCCGCAGCTGCGACCCCGACAGCCAGAAGATGTCTGGTGGCTGCGCCGGCTGTATAGCATCTACACGCCGCCGCCGGTACAGAACGCCGAAGGGTACAGCAGCGATGACACTCAGGCGTCATTGCCGCTGGCTTGGTGGGAGTTGACCAACCAGAGCAGCTACGTGGTGCAGGACAAGGGCGAAGTGCTGGGCGGCGTACAACTGGTCAACGGGCGCCGCGGCCACTGGTTGTTGTTGCACGGCGACCCTGGCGACGATCAACTGATGGCGACCGTGTTGCGTCACGGCATGGAGCTGGCGCGCGGCAGTCGCTGGCCCATGTACTGCGCCGTGCGTCCCTATCAAGGTGGGATCGCTGCGGTGCTGCAAGACCACGGCTTTCAGAGCTTCACCCGCCGCACACGCACGATCAAACACCTGGCGGTGCGCGTCAAGGCTGTTGAGCCGGTGACAGCGCCCAACCTGGTGATCGAAGGGCCTGGCCGCTGACGTGTGAGGCTTAAACCAAAAGGGTGAACGGTGAACGGTGAACGGTGAACGGTGAACGGTCAGACTAAAGATTTTGGTCCCCAGGCGTGACACCTGCCACTTGACACCAGGCACCTGCCACCTGGCACCTGCCACCTGCCACTTGACACCTGCCACTTATGAATTCTTGCGAGGTATGTAAGGACTTTGATCCAGCAGAAAATTACCGATGATTTGGACGTTCTGTTGAACGTGCTGCCGCCGGATATCCAGGCGGCTTTACAACAGGCCAATCGCGCGGATAAGCTACTCGAAGTGGTGATGGACCTGGGAAGGGCGCCGGAGGCTCGCTTTATCGACGGCGAGATTACCCTGCGCGAGCGCGAGATCGACCAGGAAGACCTGGACTTCGTGGTCGAGCGCATCGGCCTGTTCACCAGCGACAACCGGGCCGGCGTCGAGCGCACGCTGCACCGCATCTCCTGCATCCGCAACCGCCAGGGCCGCATCGTCGGCCTGACCGTGCGCGTTGGCCGCGCTGTCTACGGCGTGATCGACATCTTGCAGGATATCATCGAGTCGGGCCAGAGCATCCTGTTGCTGGGCCAGCCGGGCGTGGGCAAGACCACCCTGCTGCGCGAGGCCGCGCGCGTGTTGGGCGCCAACAAGCGCGTGGTGATCGTGGACACCTCCAACGAGATCGGCGGCGACGGCGACATCCCCCACCCGGCCATCGGCCGTTCGCGCCGGATGCAGGTGGCCCAGCCGGCCTTGCAGCACGAGGTGATGATCGAGGCGGTGGAAAATCACATGCCGCAGGTGATCATCATCGACGAGATCGGCCGCGAGCTGGAGGCCGCCGCAGCCCGCACCATCGCCGAGCGCGGCGTGCAACTGATCGGCACGGCCCATGGCAACTCGTTGGAGAACCTGCTGCTCAACCCGACGCTGAGCGATCTGGTAGGCGGCATCGACAGCGTCACCTTGAGCGACGAGGAGGCGCGCCGCCGCGGCACGCAGAAGTCGGTGCTGGAGCGCAAGGCTCCGCCCACTTTCGACGTGCTGGTGGAGATTCAAGACCGGCAGCGCATGGCTGTGCATCACGATGTGGCCAAGGCGGTGGACAACTTCCTGCGCGGCCGCGAGCTGCGGCCGGAGATGCGCTATCGGGACGAGGCTGGCGAAATCCACAAGGAGGCGCCGCCCGCCCGCCCGGCCCCTGAGCGCAACGGACGACCGCAGCGAGAGCCGGCGCGCGAGCTGGAAGCGCTGGCCGAGATCGACCTGGAGGAGCCGGATGCCCTGCCCATGCGTTCGCTGACCATGCGGCGCATCTATTCCTACGGCGTCGGGCTGAACAAGCTGCGCACCGCGGCCCAGCGCATGGGGGTGCCGGCCCAGTTCGTGGACGATCTGCGCCGCGCCGACGTGATTGTGACGCTCAAGAGCTATTACCGCAAGCGTCCGCAGCCCATCGTCGAGGCCGAAGAGCGCCGTCTGCCGGTCTATGTGCTGCGTTCCAACACGATGATCCAGATGGAGAGCTTCCTGGCCGACCTGTTCGGCGTCAGCGACGAGCTGGGCGACACCCTGGACACGGCCATGCGCGAGACGCAGGAGGCGATCCGCCGCGTGCTGACCGGCGCGCAGGCCGTGGACCTCAGCCCGCAGCCCTCGGCCGTGCGCCGCCAGCAGCATCAAGCCGCGCGCACCGCCAACCTCGTCAGCCACAGCCAGGGACGGGATCCCTACCGGCATGTGCGGATTTTGCGAGAGTAGATCGGTGATTGGTAGATTGGTAAATTGGTGGGCTCGCCACGCATCACGAGCTGAGACCAATCTACCAGTCTACCAATCTACCATCTCCCCCTCCCCACCCATGTTCATCACCTTCGAAGGCCCTGAGGGCAGCGGCAAGAGCACCCAGTTAGTTCTGCTGGCGGCGTGGATGCGCGGGCTGGGACAGGATGTGCTGACGACGCGCGAGCCGGGGGGAACAGCCATTGGCGACCGCGTACGGGCGATTCTGCTGGACCCAGCCTGCGGCGAGATGCAGGCTGAGGCCGAGGTGCTGCTGTTCTCAGCCGCCCGCGCCCAGCACGTGAGTCAGGTGATCCGGCCGCACCTGGCGCGCGGCGGCGCCGTGCTGTGCGACCGCTACGCCGACTCGACGCTGGCCTATCAGGGCTATGGCCGCGGGTTGGATCTGGCCACATTAGGGGTGATCACGGCCTTTGCCACGGGCGGGTTACGGCCGGATTTGGTGGTCTATCTGGACATCGACGCGCAGGTCGGGCTGCGGCGCAAGCAACTGCACGCCAATGACGACGCCAGCCAGTGGAACCGCATGGAGCAAGAGACGCTAGCTTATCACCAGCGGGTGCGGGCGGGCTACGTGCAGATGGCTGCGGCCGAGCCGGGGCGCTGGCTGCTGGTGGACGCCGCTCAGGCGGTGGATGCCGTGCAGGCCGTGCTACGGGCGCAAGTGGTGACGTGGTTGGGATTGGACGCAGCACCGACGAATTCATTCGGCGGCGGTGCGACCCATGGGCAAGGCGCCCCGTGAATGAATTCACGGTCTGGCAGATCCAAGCATGCTGAAGCAAGCTGCAGATCATCTGCGCGCCGAGCTTGCTTTAGCATGCTTCCCTGTGGCAGACGCCGAATTATGAAGATTAAGAAAATGATCCGGCAATCGTCGGGCGGCGCTATTACCGGGATATTCCCTTAAGGTTCATTAGTCGTTCCGGCGCACCCGAAGCGACTGAAGTCGCCACTACGAACGCATCGAATTGCGATTAACAGAGCACTAACGGCCTCACCGGTCGCGTAGGGGCCGCCCCGTACAGCAACACTGCGCGCAGGCGCAAGTGTCGAGACCCCAACCCTAAAAAGCCATAGAATCTGAGAGCGCTCTGGATTGCCCGGTCCAGAGCGCTCTCTATCGGAAAAAGGAGGAGAAGAAGAGACTGATCATCTCTACACAGGGAGTGTAACACGCAAAGGCTTTCAGTGCTGGACGTGAAACCTACGTTTGCCCTACGCTCTCCTGCTGCTGTGGATCGATCTCACCGGCGACAGCGGGCGCTTCGTCGACCACCATGTCAATGGCTGGCCCTGCATCGTCTTGCAGTGTTTCCACCATCGAAGCCGTGCGGGCCAACGCCTCGTCTACCAGGGTAATGCTGGCTTGCGCCTCTTCCACTGGCGCTGAGTCCTGGCTGGCCGCCATTTCACTGACCGGCGTTTCGTCGGCCGGCGCTGTGTCTGGCAGATCCTCGCTGACAACGAAACGCGGCTCGACCGCCAGCGTTGGAGCGGCCTTGGCCGAGCCAGTTCCTGCCTGCGTCGCCTGATCCAGCTTGCGGCGCAGCTCGATGATGGTCTGTTTGCGCTCGGTGAGCGTGCTCTGTAGCTGGGCCAGACGTTCGTTGCGGCTGCTCAGTTGGCCCGTCGCTTCCTTGAGCTTCAGCCGCAGGCTGTTGATCTCAGCCTGCTGGCGGTTTACGGCCTGGCGCAGTCCCATGGCGTCGTTGCCCTCAGCTCGCAAATTGCTGCGCAGGCTGGTGATGATCTCCTGATTCTCGGCCAACTCCTTCTGAGTTGCGGCCAGTTGCTGGCTGACTTCGTCCAACTGCCGTTCGCGCTGGGCGACCTGGCCGCGCAGTTCGTTGAACATCTGCTGCTGCGCTTGCCGGGAGGACTCGGCCTGCTGCGCCGTTTGTTGGAGCAGGACGATTTGGACGTCGCGGTCTTTGACTTGTTGTTCCTGGCGGCTCAGCGCGCGTTCCAGGTCGCTGCGGGCGCTCTCCATACTCTTGACCTGGGCTTCGGCGGCGAACTTGGCCTGCTCCCGCTCGCGCACTTGATTGTCCAGCTTGCCAGCGCGTTCCTTGAGCTCTGCCGCCTCGCGCTCCCGGTGCTCCAGGCGTGATTCGAGCTTGCTGGCTTCCTCGCGCCCTTTCAGTCGCTCCCGTTCCAGATTGGTGATTTGACTGGCGAGGCTGTCATTGTGCGCCTGTAGCTGCTTGACGGTCATGAAGCGCACCACGAGCCACATCACGATGAGGCCGGCGGCGAAACCAAGCGCCGCCCACAGGACTGGTGTCATAGCTGTCCTCCTGGCACTGCAATGCCACAAGCTGGCGGAATGGCGTCAGCGCTGTGGTTGGACGGAGCCACAACCGACGGGGACGCATTGTGGCCTGTTGCTGAAGCTCCCATACTGTATCATCATTTCGCCTGTAAGACAAGTGGCTTGTCCTGAAAATACCGCTCTGGCCGGTCTCCGACCGAGCCAGCTATGGTTTCCTGGATCGCGGCGCCTGCCCGGCATGACAAATTCGTGCTGGCTCGCGCCCAACGCTTTGCGACGCTGACCACCGATGCGGTATAATCCGGCCATGCCTGTCATCCCTCCGCGCTGGGCAACGCGTGCTCTCGGGCTGACGCTGCTGCTGGCCGCACTGGCCAGTGGCGGCTGTCAAAACCCGCCGCCTGCCCTCCCAGCCACACCAGCGCCACTTGCAGAGCACCCGACGCCGGCCGCGCCGCCAGGCGTGCGC
>JBAQCH010000181.1:0-17904 GCA_049294015.1 Anaerolineae bacterium | reverse complement strand
CACGTTGATTTCGATACGGCGGCCTACTCAATCAACGTGCTCGCACCCGGCGGCTTCTGTTTTGCCTGGCAGCGCGGCTGCTCACGCCGGTGTTGGCCGGCTGCGCCGCGCCTGCACGAGCAGTAGGGCCAGGATCAACAGCCAGGCGACCATACGGACGGTCATGGCGCGCAGGCTGTCTGGCGCCACCACGTCGCTGTAGGCCGATCGCAGCACCACCATGACCAGCGAGTGCGCAGCAAAGGTGGCCAGCGCGGCCGGCAGCGCCCATCGGCTGCCGCGCCAGATCAGCGGCGCAACGACCAGCACAGTCAGCGCGCCCATAACAAAGTTGTAGATCGGCAGCCAGTCGATGACGTAGTAGCCGGGGTCACGGCCCAGCAGCACCTGGCCGCCGGCGAAGACGGCCATCGCGCCGATGATAAAGGCCAGAACGGCGGCAAGTTTGGACAGGGGTCGTTTCACAGTGTTCTCCTTCTGCGAGCTTAGGCGGCCAAATAGGGGTGCGGCGACGCGGCGAGATAGCTCACGCCGGCTGCGCAGCTCCTTGCTCGGCCCGGCGCAACGCACTCAGCGTGATGACGCCGGTCTCCCAGGCGGCCGCGGCCAGGGCCACACCCAGCAGAATGTAGGCGGCGGCATGCAGTGGGCCGCGCACGCCTGCCAGAAAGATGCTGGCCCAGATCAGCACAGCGCCCATGTTGACGGTGACCAGGCTGAGCCAGTTGCCGCCCAGCCGGGCCTGCGGGTCGCGCAGCAGCCAGCGGGCAGCGAAGTAGGGGACCACCGCGAAGAGCAACTGCCCCATCCAGCCGTAGATCAGGGCCTGCGGCGCGGTGGCCTCGATGTCAGCGCCGGGCACGTTGGCTACCTTGAGGATGATCAGCGGCGCCATCATCACCGGGAGCAAGATCCAGACGTAGGACAGCGAGAGATGCCACGCGCCGGCGCGGGCATACAGGCCGGCGGCGCGCAGGCTGCGCGCCAGCAAGATCAACAGCACGGCCGTCGCGCCGATGTGTAGCACCAGCCCCGGCACAGTCACGGCCAGGTTGCCGCCCAGCCACGGCCCTAGCACCAACCCCAGCGCGCCCAGCGTCATAGCCCAGAAGATGGCGTTGACGGTGCGGCGGCTGGCCAGCGCTTTGCCGGTCAACGCCGGCAGCAGGTCCACCAGCAGGCCCGCGAACAGCAGCGCGGCGAAACCCCAACTGTTGGCGTGGATGTGCGCCTCCTTGGGTACGCCGATGCGCAGCGGCTCGCTCCAGCCCACCCACAGGCCGGTGCCGATGATAATGCCCACCAGCAGGTAGACCAACGCCATCAGGTAGAACTTCAGGCTGCCGTTGCCCTGGGTCTGCTGCCCGTCGCCGATGGCGCGCAGGTGCAGGATCAGCAGCGTGACCGCGACGAAGACTAACGTGCCGCCGGCGATGATCAAGGTCGGGTTGACGCTGGGCATGCCGGCCAGCAGCACCACCAGCCCAGCGTTGAGCAACAGCCAGAGGTCCCAGCGCGTGGGCGGGGTGGCTGCGCCGCGCCGGTTGGCTACGAAGGCCGGCAGCACGCCGAAGGCCGTCTGGGTCAACACGCCCAGGGTGATGAAGTGGACGCGCAGCCAGGGCAGGCCGACGAACCAGGGGATCAGGTTGAAGCTGGTCAGCACAGCGTCCAGCACGACGACGATGGCTACGACCAGATAGAAGGCGGCCGTCAACAAGAAGGGATTGAGCATGGTGTGTTTGCCTCCTCAAGCACTGGCCTTGGCGGCCAGAAAGACCAGCCGGCTGTCGGCGCGCATGCCGCGCGCAGAGCCCGGCGGGGCGATCACGGTGGCGCCAGGCGTCACGGCGAACGCCTGGCCGTCGACGGTCATCACCCCCTCGCCGGACAGGAAGTGATAGACAGCCAGCGCTTCCGGGTGGGGCGGGATTTGCTGACCTGGCTCCAGGCCGGCCACCACCACGGCGAGCTTGGCGCTGTCCACCAGAAACTGCGGGCGCGGGCCAGCCGCGTCGAAGACGGCCTGGCCGGCCGTGTCCGGGAAGAAGAGCGGGGGCATGGTTGTAGATTGCGACATGTCGGTTTCTCCTGAGCGCGCTGCCGGCGCGTGTGATGGAACGATCATGGCGCGAGTATATCACCCCCGGGGCGCAGGATGCTACGACTTTTGTCGGATTGGGAGCGAGATGAAGGGAAACAGCGTGCTACGGAGCCAACTGCGCGCGGTTTTGCAGGCCGGGGCGGTCGAGGATGGTGATCTGGCGGCGGTCGAAGCGGATCAGCCCAGCTTCGGTCAGAGTGCGCAGGGCCCGGCTGAGCACGTCGGGCACGGTGCCCAGTCGCGCGGCCAACTCGGCTTGGGTCAGCCAGGCCTGGCGCGGCAAGGTTCCGTCGGCCGCCGCCTCCAGCAGCAGGCGGGCCAGGCGCACCTCCACCGTGTGCAGGGAGAGATCAGCCACCAGCTCGGCCAGATGGGCGATGCGGTCGGCCATGTTGGCCATGACGTGTAGCATGAGGTCGGGCTGGGCGCTGAAGAGCGGCTGCAGGGTCGAGCGGTGCAGCCGCCACAGCGCCGTATGCTCCAGGGCGATGGCTGTGGCCGGGTTGGGCCGCGCCAGAAAAATGCCGATCTCGCTGAAGACCTCGCCCGGCCCAAAGTAGCGCAACACCTGCTCCCGGCCGTCCAGCGAGAACTTGACCACCTTGACCCAGCCGGCGTCCACCGCATACAGCCCGGTGTTGACATCCCCCTCCAGGAAGACGATCGCGCCAGGCGCGTATTCGTGCCAGGTGGCCAGGCCGGCCAGCTCGCACAGCGCGGCAGCATCGAGCCCAGCAAAATAGGGCACGCGCTGTAGGTGCTCGCAGAGGCGGTCGCGCAGGGGGTGCGTCATGGGGCGCGCGTTAGCTCACAGTATAGGTGCATCAAAGGTGGGCGGTAACTACTCAGCCATTGGTGCCGGGCACTTGAATCGAGGTTTACAATGCCCATTGCAAGGTCGAATTGAGCGGTAAATCGACACCAAGTGCCCGGCGCCTGAGTAGTTACGGTAGGCGAATCAAAAGACCAACACCTGACCGGCGGCAGCCGTCCAATCAGCCAGTGTTCGCATGCTGCCTGGTTGCACGCCGGCCAGGAAGCGTTCAGGCCCGAGCCCGCGGGCCTCTGAACAGCTCCCTCAGACGGCTACCTCGCCCTTGCGAGCCAGGTGGCTTCGCTGGCTTAGTGAGGCCAACTAAGCCTCTTGCGAGGCGGCGGTGATTCTTCGCTTTTTGCGCTGTCCCTTGGCGATGTAGGGCAACAGAAAGAGATACGTTCCGCTGACGGCCATCACCAGCATCAGGATCGAGGGCGCCTGTTCCAGCCTTTCCCAGGCGGCGGCAATTTCCGGGCCGCCCAGCAGCTTGATCAGCACGGCCACGGGGATGAGCAGCGCGGTGGGCACGGCGATCCAACGGTGGAATTTACGAGACCATTTGGTCAGGAACTTCGTCATGGGTTGGCAACCTTTCACTTGCAGAGATTTGCGATCGAGCGACTGTCTCTCTACCAAGCTGAGAAAGGCTTCGATCGCAGTCTATGCAGTGTACTCCTGAACCTGGTCCCTGTGAAAGACTTTTGTCGTTTTCCCGCTGAATGCCGCCAAGGAGATGAGCTGCCTGGGCCTCTGCCAACGAGGTAGCCCGATGGGTTATCCCTTTCTGTCCTTCAGCGGGCTCAGCTTCCAGCGCCCGTAGGCCACGAAGCCGAGCAGCGCCGCGACCACGAGGTTCTGCACCACGTTCTGAAACTCGCCGCGGGTGATGTGCCAGACAGCGGCGCCGGCCATGACGAAGACCAGGCCAAGCGCGGCCAGCGGCGTTAGGCGGGTCTGGACGCGGAAGAGGCCGGGCAGGATCAGGCCAAGCCCGCCCAGGATCTCGAGGATTCCGCTGACCACGTGCAGGCCGGCGGGAAGCTCGTACATCCAGCCCATCATGGCGGGGAGGTTGGGGGGCATGACGAAATGCTGCACGCCCATGAAGAGGAAGAACAATCCGAACACGATTTGCAGGATCCACAGAATGATGTTCATAGCAACTGACTCCTTCGCACGATTACCTCGTCGTAGACGGGACGGTTCTCGACGAGGTGCGCAGCTTCCCGATGGGGCGGCTCGCGCCGCCTGATCCGCCGGCAACCAGCTATTTGACCGGCGTCAGGGACAGCGAGGCAATTCATGCGCGGCCGGGTCTTCCTTGGAAGCTTCTCGGGATTATAGCACAGATTGACCCAGGGGAAGAACCTGTCGGGGGTGAGAAAGTAGCTAAGCGCATCCCAGTGGCGGCTGGAACACCCCCTCCTGTGATCGCGTCCTTACAGATAGCGCGCCGCCGCCATGAAGACCAGCGCAGCGGTGGCCAGGGATGGGCGGCGCGATCTCTGGCGCGTTGGGGAGGACGTAGAGAGGCGCCAGCTCTACGGTGGCGTAGTAGCGCGTGGAGCTCGAGATCAGGCCGGTGATACGGTCAAAATTCCACTGCTCAAATCTCCGCCTCTTCGGCTAAACGCTGCGGGTCGAGGATGACGATGCGGTGACGGTCGAACTGGATCAGGCCGTCGTTGGCCAGGCTGCGCAGGGTACGACCCACCATCTCGCGCACGGTGCCCAGCCGCGCGGCCATCTCCTCCTGGGTCAGCAGGCGCTGCACCACGTCGCTGTCGCGGCTTTCGGCCTCTTCCAGCAGCAGGCGGGCCAGCCGGCCGCGCACGCTGCGCATGGCCAGGTCATGCACCAGCGTCACCATCAGCCGCGCCCGCGCAGCCAGGTTCTCGATCAGCGCCCAGGCCAGGTCGGGGTAAATCTGCGCCAGCCGCTGCACCGCCTCGCGCTCGATGCGCCAGACCACCACATCGGTATGGGCCGTGGCATGGGCCGGGTTGGGCCCGCCGTCCAGGGTCGAGACGTCGTTGAAGGTGTCGCCCGGCTCCGACAGGTGCATGATATACTCGCGGCCCTCCAGCGAGACGCGGCTGATCTTGACCACGCCCTGCTCGACGATGAACAGGCCGGCTGTGGGATCCCCTTCAAGAAAGATGGTTGCACCCTGAAGATAGCTCTGGCAAACGGCCGACGCGGCCAGAGCGTCGAGCGCAGCCGGCGAGGCCGCGTGCAGAAAGCGCACTTCGGCCAGCAGGCGGCGGATGGTGGGTTTTTCGCAGTTGGGTGGGACGGGCATGGCGGGTCCTGTGCAAAACACACTGAACAGCAGGCGGCGACGAGCGCGCCTAGTGTATCACAACTGCGCCGGAACGCACAAGAGAGCGCGAGCTTGCGCTGCATCGTGGCGCTTGCGGTTCACCGCCAGCGATGCTACAATCCTGTGAGCGATAGAACAAAGGCCGCAGCCGTTGCGGCCGCAGGGGTCCATCGCCACAGATGCTATGCCAACCACTTCTGCTCCCACCATACGTGACATTGTCTATGCCCCCAGCGTCCCCGAGCTGATCCGCCAGATGCGGCGCAAGGGTCAGTTGGGCTTCTTCATGGACGCCTGGCGCGACTATGGCGACCTGCCGCACCTCAAGCTGGGCGGCCGGGAGATGTTTTTGGTCATCCATCCCGACCACGTGCGCCGCGTCACCGTCAGCCACGCCGACAACTACGACAAGCTGGAGACCTACGACATCGTGCGCGAGCTGCTGCTGGGCGATGGCCTGGTGGCCAGCCGCGGCGAGCTGTGGCGCCGCCAGCGCCGGCTGATGGCGCCCTTCTTCACCCCGCGCGCCATCGAGCAATACCTGCCCGTCTTCGTGGCCGACACTGAGGCGCTGATCGACCGCTGGACTCGCCTGGCCAGCCAGGGCCAGCCCATCGAGCTGGGCGACGAGATGATGCTGGTCACCGCGGCCGTCATCCTGCACACCATGTTCAGCACCGAGTCCAGCGACGATATGCTGGAGATCAAAGCGGCCGTGGAGACGATGATCCGCTACGTGGCCAGCGGCCAGCAGAACCCCATCCAACTGCCGCGCTGGCTGCCGACCCCGGCCAACCGCCGTTACTTCAAGGCGCGCGAGCTGGTGCATCACTACATCGCCGCGCTGCTGGCCCAGCGCCGCAGCCTGCCGCAGGACCAATGGCCCGACGACCTGCTGACCAAGCTGATGCTGGCGCGCGACGAGCAGACCGGCGAGGCTATGAGCGATGCGCTGCTGCGCGACGAGTCGATCACCATCTTCTTCGCCGGCCACGAGACCACCGCGCGCACGCTGAACTTCTTGTTCTACGCGCTGGCGCAGCACCCGGAGGTGGAGCAGCGCATGGTGGCCGAGATCGAGCCGGTGCTGGGCGGCCGCACGCCCACGGTGGAGGACCTCAAGCGCCTGCCCTATACCTTGCAGGTCATCAAGGAGACGCTGCGCCTCTACCCGGCCGCACCGCTCTACGCGCGCGACGTGGTAGCCGACGACCAGATGGACGGCGTGCATCTCCCCGGTGGGACGCGCGTCCTACCCTTCCCCTACGCCACCCATCGCCATCCCGGCTTCTGGCCTGACCCGGAGCGCTTCGACCCGGAGCGCTGGACGGCTGAAGCCGAGGCCGCGCGCCATCCTTACGCCTTTCACCCCTTCGCGGCCGGCAAGCGCATCTGCCTGGGCAACAACTTCTCGCTGTTCGAGACCCACGTCATCACGGCCATGCTGGTCCCGCGCTTCCACCTGCAACTCAAGCCGGGCCACCAGCCGCAGGTCGTCATGGAAGGCACCATCGCCAGCAAGAACGGTATGCCGATGACCATCGAGCAAAGGAGGTGAGCCGGTGCCCCGCAAACGAAGCAAACGCAAGCGCCAAGCGCACCGACCAGCGCAGAGTCTCATCACGCCCAGGCAGAACCAAGCTTTGCTGGAGGAAATGGCCGCGGACGTACAACGCCAGGGCTTGTTGCCAAACGCTGAAATAAGGATCAATGCGCCCGGCCTGGACAAAATGTCGGTAGTACTTGGAGAGTTCATTGCTCCCTTCGTCGATGCCACTGAAAACCTTGAGCAGTACGAGAAGTTGGTGACGGTGGCATCGACCGCCTGGAATGCCGCGCTCCTGGAGGAAGACAAGCGCAAAGACTTCCTGGCAGATATCGCGTCCGTTTTTCCGGCCCGTGATCGGAAGTTTGCGCTGTCTTTCATCAACACGTTGATCCAGCGCAAGCTGGATCACTTCCCTCATGTCAACAGCTACATTGTTGAAACGCGAGTGGCTGACTTGGGCGATTCCTATCATCTGGCG
The DNA here is from genome assembly GCA_049294015.1 of Anaerolineae bacterium. Taxonomy (GTDB): domain Bacteria; phylum Chloroflexota; class Anaerolineae; order JAAEKA01; family JAAEKA01; genus JAAEKA01. Next base: position 10,633 of record JBAQCH010000181.1, on the reverse strand, counting down.
GTCATTTCATATCAATTCAAGCAGTAAGTGAAGGGATCAAGCAGATATGCACTCTGCCATGATCAACAGGGCGTCCCGCCCGGCTCTGGCGACCGACTCGCACCCCAACCCGGCGAGACGCCTGGGCGATCATTCAGCGCACGCTCTCTCTGACTACTACAAATTCAAGCTGTAAGTGACCGATTCTTGACGCAAGGCGGAAAGTAAGAGACAATTCAGGCCGACGGCTGCTTCGCCGTCCAACCTGAAGGGACCAATATGTTATGTCGAACTCCATGCAGGAGCCGCAGGCGGTTGCTACAGCCGACGAACCGCAAGACCTGAAAACCCGCGCCATCAGCCTGATCGGCTACATCCTGGGCATCTCCTACCCGCTGCTGGCGCTGTCCACCGGCGCGCGCGGGCTGTACCAGTTCTTTCTGCGCGACGACCTGACCAAGCTGGGCCCGGCGCTGTCGGTGCTGACGGCCGTGCTCTATCTGATCGCGGCCGTCGGCTTCTTCAAGCGCACCGCGCGCTGGTGGCGCATCTCGGTCTACGCGCTGGGCGTCGAGACCATCCTGACGCTAATCGTTGGCACGCTCAGCTTCATCATCCCCGACGTCATCGGCAGCACGGCCTGGCGCCACTTCGGCCAGGACTACGGCTTCTTCCCCCTCTTCCAGCCGCTACTGGGCCTGATCTACTTGCTGTGGAGGCCGACGCGCAAGGCGTTTGGCGTCACATGAACGGAGTGTCAGGGTGTCAAGTGTCAAGTGTCAAGTGTCAAGTTGCACAGCCGTTCCTGCCTACCAGCACGACACTTGATACCTGACACTCCGACACTTGACACCTGACACTCCAACACTCCGACACCCTCCCCCATGTCCCGCAACATCTCCGTCTTCGACATCATCGGCCCGATCATGGTTGGCCCCTCCAGCTCGCACACGGCCGGCGCGGTGCGGCTGGGACAGGTGGCGCGCGCCATCCTGGGCAGGCAGCCCACGGCAGCCACCATCGAGCTACACGGCTCCTTCGCGCAGACCGGCCAGGGCCACGGCACCGACCGCGGCATCGTGGCCGGCCTGCTGGGCATGGCCACGGACGATCCTGACCTGCGGCGCAGCTTCGAGCTGGCCGAGCAGGCCGGGCTGCGCTTCACCTTCGAAGAAAGCGACCTGGGCGAGGATGCCCACCCCAACACGGCACGCCTGACGGTCGGCGACGGCCAGCGCACGGTGCAGGTCACTGGCTGCTCCATCGGCGGCGGGCTGGTGGAGATCACCGAAGTGGACGGCTATGGCGTCCACTTCGGCTGCGAGTTCGACACGCTGCTGGTGCTGGCCGAGGACCGCCCCGGCACCATCAACCAGGTAACAGGCTGGCTGGCGCGGCAAGGGATCAACATCGCCTTTCTGCGCGTCGAGCGGGACAAGCGGGGCGGCGATGCGATCATGATCATCGAGACCGACCACATGGTCGATCCTCAGATTCTGGAGGCGTTCGAGGATTACGTCTGGGTGCGCTGGGTGCGCCAGGTGCCGAAGGTGGAGATGTAGCGCTACAGGTGGAAATCCCCTGCAGCCTCTGGCTGGTAGAGGATTTCTTTGATCTGCAAGCGCCGCTTGCCGGCTGGCACGACCCATTCGAAGGTGTCACCGACCTCATAGCCCAGCATGGCCGTGCCGATGGGCGCCAGTACAGAGATTCTGCCGGCCGCAATGTCGGCCGTCTCGGGGAAAACCAGGGTGTAGGTTTCCTCATCCCCTGTCTCCAGGTCCAATAAAACCACGGTTGAGTTCATGGTGATGACGTTGCGCGCAACCGTCTGGGGGGTAACGACCTCAGCGCGCGCCAACTCGGCGCTGAGATCGGCCAGATCCTCGCGGCCGCGAAAATTAGTGTGGGAAGCCTCCTCCAGCAACTGCTGCAGGCGGCGGAGGTCGAACTCGGTGATTTGAATAGGTTTGTTGCTCATAGAAAATGATCCTTGCCAGACAAATGCGTATGATTATGAAGCAGCTTGCAGCGTCAGATGAGCCGGCGGGCAGCCTACGGGGCGCTGCCATCGCCGCGCCTCACGCGCTCTGTGTGTTAGCCCCAGTATAGCGCCAAGCTCGGACTGGTGCAAGTCAAAGCGGCGTCCACATCTGGCGACTTGCAGAACCCAACGACAAGCGCTAAAATGCCGTGGTACTTTGTCAATGAATCGACACACTTTCAGGCAATGAAGCCAGGAGGATCCCACATGTCTGACCGCACACCACAAACCATGGGCCAACAGTTCGGCCGTCGCTCGTGGGCCGAGCCGTGGAAGATTAAGATGGTCGAGCCGCTGAACGTCAACAGCCGTGAGGAGCGGCAAAAATCGCTGGCCGAGGCCGGCTACAACACCTTCCTGCTGCACTCGGACGACGTCTACATCGACCTGCTGACCGACAGTGGCACCAGCGCCATGAGCGACCGCCAGTGGGCCGGCATGATGCTGGGCGACGAGGCCTATGCTGGCAGCCGCAACTTCTACCATCTGGAAAGCACCATCCAGACCTACTATGGCTACCAGCATATCGTCCCCACGCACCAGGGCCGCGGGGCTGAACACCTGCTCTCGCGCGCGGCCATCAAGCCAGGGCAATGGGTGGCTGGCAACATGTACTTCACCACCACCCGCCTGCACCAGGAATTGGCCGGCGCCACCTTCCTCGACGTGATCATCGACGAAGCGCACGATCCGACGAACCTGCATCCCTTCAAGGGCAACATCGACCTGGACAAGCTGGAGTCGCTGTTCGGTCGCGTGGGCGCCGAAAACGTGGCCTACGTCAGCCTGGCCGGCACAGTCAACATGGCCGGCGGCCAGCCGGTGAGCATGGCCAACGTCAAGGCGCTGCGCGCGCTGTGCGACCGCCACGACGTCAAAATCTATCTGGACGCCACGCGCATGGTGGAGAATGCGCTCTTCATCCAGGAGCGCGAGGAAGGCTACGCCGGCCGCTCCATCGCCCAGATTGTGCGCGAGTTCTGCGACCTCACCGACGGCGGCTGGATCAGCGCCAAGAAGGACAGCCTGGTCAACATCGGCGGCTGGCTGGCGGTCAACGACTGGACGCTGTTCGAGGAGCTGCGCAACCAGGTAGTGATCTTCGAAGGGCTGCACACCTACGGCGGGCTGGCCGGCCGCGACATGGAAGCCATGGCCATCGGCATCGTCGAGTCGATGCAGGATGACCATGTGCGCTCCAGGGTCGGCCAGGTGCGCTACCTGGGCGAGCTGCTGACCGACTGGGGCGTGCCTATGGTGCAACCGGTGGGCGGCCATGCCATCTTCCTGGACGCCAGGCGCTTCTACCCGCACCTGCCGCAGGACCGTTTCCCGGCCCAGACGCTGGCCGCTGAGTTGTACCTGGACTCCGGCATTCGCAGCATGGAGCGCGGCGTCGTCAGTGCGGGCCGTGATGCCAAAACGGGCGACCACTACTACCCCAAGCTGGAGCTGACCCGGCTGACCATCCCGCGCCGCGTCTATACCCAGGCCCACATGGACGTGACCGCCGAGGCCGTCAAGGCGGTCTACGATGCGCGCGAGCAGGCGCACGGGCTGAAGATGGTCTACGAGCCCAAGTACCTGCGCTTCTTCCAGGCCAGGTTCGAGCCGCTGTAGCACATTGGGATACCAAAATGAGGTAGCTGGGTCAGGCTACCTCATACGTGTCGTCCCTGAACACCTTCTTCTACTTCCGCAATGATCATGGGCTATGTCACGCATAAGTTACCTCGATTGAGCGTTTGAATATCTTGTGCAAACCGAACAGTCTATGTACACTATCTGGGAACGAATTCGCCCCCAACTACTTCGAATTGGAGAAACTCTTGATGGGCTTACAAGACGAGATCGATAAGACAAGAGCAGTAATCCGCACCGACGGATACTCAATGTCAATCGGAGAATGGATAAGTCTCTACGAGAATCACGAAATTGACATTCATCCTGAGTTCCAGCGGTTCTTTCGTTGGTCGGATTTCCAAAAATCGCGTCTGATCGAGTCAATATTACTTGGTATTCCCATACCCCCGATTTTCGTTGCCCAGCGTCCCGACGGAGTCTGGGATGTCGTTGATGGTTTGCAGCGACTCTCAACGATATTCCAGTTTGTAGGTGTATTGCGCGACGAGAATGGCAGTGTCTTGCCGCCGATGGTACTTGAGCCGACAAAGTACCTCCCGTCCATGGGTGGCAAGTCCTGGGAAGATTCTGGGCAACCTGGTGGAGCATTTACCTCCGCTCAGAGGCTATTGATCAAGCGCTCAAAGATAGACGTCAGCATCATTCTCAGAGAGAGTGATGAGAAGAGCAAATACGAGTTATTCCAGCGACTCAATACTGGAGGATCACCACTATCTGACCAAGAAGTGAGGAATAGCATCCTCGTTATGCTGAATCCAGATACATATAGATGGTTAAGAAGCCTCTCTGAGAATGAAGATTTTCGTGAGTGCATTGCACTTACCGATCGCGCGATAGAAGAGCAGTATGACATGGATTTGGTCTTAAGGTTTATCATGTTTCGGACGCTATCAGAAGTTAAGCTGAAGAACATCGGTGATGTAAACGAGTTTCTGACCGATCAAATGATCGACATGGTTTCCAAGGATTGCATAGACACGAATGAGGAGACCACTGCCTTCAACACTACGTTCGACATCCTCCGTCGCAGGCTTGGCAGCAACAGTTTCCACCGTTATGATCCTGTCAAAGGCAGGTTCATGGGTGGCTTCCTAGTATCGGCTTTTGAGCTAGTTGCTCTAGGGGTCGGCTATAACTACAAAGAGCTGTTGTCTGCTAGCGTGGATGTCGAAGCAATAACCATTGACCTTTGGAAAAACGTACAATTCACATCTAGATCGGGTTCTGGGGTTCGCGCGTCTCAGAGAATACCGAATACACTTGTCCTCGGCAGGAACGCTTTTCGACCGTGAAAATCAGAACTGTCGAACAGCTTTTCGACTTCACCTCAAATGAACTAGCCTGGAGAAGGAAGGAATTGTCCGACCTGAAAGCCATGGCCAGTTCTTCCAACCTATCTCCAAGCAAGCGCAATGCTTTGCTACGAAGCATGGTTACGCTTACATATGCTCACTGGGAAGGCTTTGTGAAGAACTGCGCTGGAGCATATGTACAATATGTGGCTATGCAAAGGATGAACCACAACGAGCTCTCAATGAACTTCGTAGCGCTGGCATTAAGATCTTTGCTTGCTGCGGCGTCGCAGAGCCGCCAATCAATAGATCACATCAAAGTGGTCGAATTCTTTCAGACGCGCATGTCTACTCAGAGCTCGTTACCCTACAAGGATGCTATCGATACCGAAGCGAACCTATCATCCAGAGTGCTGCATAACATCGTTACAGTAATAGGTCTCGATTACTCCGTCTACTCCACAAAGGAAAAGCTACTGGATGATCGACTCCTAAAATCTCGGAATAGTATTGCTCACGGCGATCAATTGACTTTGTCGTATGACGAGGTCATGGAACTCCACGAGATATTCCTCGAACTGATGCAATTGTTTGGAAATCAGATAGATAATGCGGCCGCAACCCAACAGTACCGCGCACAATAATCGTTCGACACCGCTTCCACAGCAAGCGATGTATTCGCAAATATAGGAACCAGACTGCGCCATAGCCAACATCCATCGGAGCACGTCGGACTGAGGTTCTTGAAGCATTCAATCATCTTGCCCACCAATCCAAACTCTGTCTTCAATTGACGATCCCTGTCGAAATCTGCATCGACGCTTCCGACATCGCTGCGGTGGAAGGGGCGGTCAGCGCGGCCTATGAGGGCGGCGCCGCGACCATCGAGTTGTGCGCCGATATGCACCTGGACGGCCTGACCCCCTCCGCCGACTGCCTGACCGCGGCCAGGCGGGCGTTCAGGCAGCGGCCCGGCCTGATGGCCATGATCCGGCCGCGAGCCGGCGATTTCTGCTATTCGCCGGCTGAGTTGGCGCTGATGCTGGATCAGATCGATTGGGCCGCCGAGGCTGGCGTCGATGGCGTGGTGTTCGGCGTGCTGCAAGCAACTGATAACCGCATCGACCTGGCGGCCAGCCAGCGGTTGGTGGCCTCTGCCCGCGGGCATGGGCTGAAGACCACCATGCACCGGGCATTCGACGCCACGCCCGACCCTGACGCCACCCTGGACGCGCTGCTCGAACTGGGCTTCGACCGTGTCCTGACCAGCGGCGTGCCGTGGGGTCAGCGCGGCTCAGCCCTGGACGGTGTGGAACGCCTGGCGCGCACCATCCAGCGCGCCGCCGGCCGCATCGAGGTCGTGCTAGGCGGCGGCATCAACCCCGCCAACGTGGGCCTGCTGCTGGCCCGATTGCCGCTGCACGCCGGCCGGATCTCAGTCCACGCTTATTCTAGCGCGCAAATCGGCGGGCAGACGACGTTCGAGGCAGTGCGTCTGCTGGTGGCAGCAGTAAGGAAATGAACAACGCTCCTGCCCGATCCAAGATCCAGCAGGAGCGTTGTTGTTGACCAATCTACCAGTCTACCAGTCTACCAGTTCACCAATCTACCAATCTACCAGTCCACCAATCTACCTTGCTTCCGGCACAAACCCATCGATCACACTGCGCCCGGTCATCTCGGTAGGCTGTGGGATGCCTAGCAGGTCCAGCACCGTCGGCGCGACGTCGGCCAGGATGCCGCGCGGGCGCAGGGCGTAGTAGCCGTCGCCGATGACGAAGCAGGCCACCGGCTGGGTGGTGTGATAGGTGTGCGGCTCACCGGTCAGCAGGTCGCGCATGCGCTCGCAGTTGCCATGGTCGGCTGTGACGATGGCCACGCCGCCCTTGGCCACGACCGCCTCCACGACCTTGTTGGCGCACTCGTCCACGGTCTCCACCGCGCGAATGGCCGCCTCCAGCACGCCGGTGTGGCCCACCATGTCGGGGTTGGCGAAGTTGAGCAGGATGAAGGCGTCGTCGTACTTCGCAATGCGGTTCAGCACGGCCTCGGTCAGCGGATACGCGCTCATCTCCGGCTGCAGGTCGTAGGTGGCGACCTTGGGCGACGGCTCCAGATGGCGCGACTCGCCGTCGAAGATCGCCTCGCGGCCGCCGTTGAAGAAGTAGGTCACGTGGGGATACTTCTCGGTCTCAGCCGAGTGGAACTGGTTTAGCCCGGCCTTGCTCAACACCTCAGCCAGCGGGTTGGTGATCTCGACCTCGGGGAAGATGATCTTGGCCGGCAGGCGCACGTCGTACTGGGTCATGGTCAGCAGGTCCAGGTCGGGGATGAAGGCCCGCTCGAAGCCGTCGAAGTCAGGGAAGGCAAAGGCGTTGGCCAGTTGGCGGGCGCGGTCGGCGCGGAAGTTGAAGAAGAGCAGGCAGTCGCCCGGCTGGACCAGCACATCGGCCTGGCCCACGTCGATGGCCACCGGCAGGACGAACTCGTCGGTGACGCCCTCGGCATAGGAGCGAGCCAACGCCTCGCTGGCCGTGGCGGCCGTGCGGCCCTCGTAGCCCTGGTGCAGCGCGATGACGTTGTAGCCCAGCACCGTGCGCTGCCAGCGGCGGTCGCGGTCCATGGTGTAGTAGCGGCCGCTGACCGAGGCAATCACCGCCTGGCGCGTCTTGAGGCGGGCTTCCAGGGCGCGAGCGTGCTCGATGCCGCTCTCCGGCGGGGTGTCGCGGCCGTCGGTGATCAGGTGCAGCACCGGCGCAATGCCGGCCGCGTTGGCGATGTCGATCAGCGCATTGAGGTGGTCGACGTGGCTGTGTACGCCGCCGTCGCTGAACAGGCCGATCAGGTGCAGCTTGCCTTTGGTGGTCTTGAGCCGGTTCAGGGCTGCACCCAGCACCTGGTTCCTGGCCAGCGAGCCGTCCTGGATGGCCAGGTTGATGCGGGTGAAGTCCTGGTAGACCACGCGACCTGCGCCCAGGTTGAGGTGGCCCACTTCCGAGTTGCCCATCTGCCCCTCAGGCAGGCCGACAGCCAGGCCGGACGCGTCCAGCACGCAACGCTCTAGCATCTGGTTCCAGCGGTCATAGTTGGGCGTTTCGCCCAGCGCCACCGCGTTGTACGCCTTCATCTCGCGGATGCCCCATCCGTCCATGATGATCAAGGCCACAGGTTTGACGGGTGTTTTGGTCATAGGATTTGCCTTCTTAAGTCTACAGTGCTTGGGTAACTGATATCGTGCGTGGTCGCCAATATGACGATCCAGCCCCTACAATGTACCACCAATCTACCAATTTACCAATCTACCCGCCGCTGCGGCGCAACACCGCCCACGCCGCATTGCGCCCATTGACCGCGATCACGCTGCCGCCGGGATGGGTCGCCGCGCCGCAGAGATAGACGCCATCCATGGGGGTCTGGTAGGACAGCCGCTGGTCCCATAGGTACTGCGGCAGGATCTCGCCCTGGAAGATGTGCCCGCCGGCCAGGCCGACGCGCTGCTCGATGTCGCGCGGGCCGATGACCTCGTAGTTCAGGATGGCGTCGGGCAGGTTGGAGCAGAAACGGGCGATGGCGTCCAGAGCCAGCCGGCCGGCCCGCTCGCGCCAGGCGTCCCAGTTGCCTTGGGTGAAGTTGTAAGGCACATACTGGGCGAAGACGCTCATCAAATGCGCGCCAGCCGGCGCGACCGAGTCGTCGAAGGCGGTTTGGAAGTAGAGCTCAGTCCACAGCCGCTCGGGCAGGCCGCCGGCGCGGGCCGCAGCATAGCCCTGCCGCCACTCGTCCTTGGTCAGCGGCGTGTTGATCTGGCCGCGGTGATGGGTTTCGTTGACGCCAGGCCTGGCAGTGAAGTTGGGCAGCTCCCGCAGGGCCACGCTGACCTTCATGCTGCACCCTTCGATAGGTACAGCCTCGACGGCCGCGCGCCAGGCGGGATCGGCCGCCTCGCCCAGCAGGCCCAGCGTCGTCCTCGGATCGGCGTTGGAGACGATCACCGGCGCGTGGATGCGCTCGCCGCCGGCCAGCTCCACGCCCTCGCCCGGCAGGATGCGCGCCACCGGGACGCCAGCCGCCACGGTTGCGCCCACCTCGCGCGCGATGTCGCACAGGATGAACGACACCATGCCCATGCCGCCGCGCACGTAGCCCCACATGCCGGGCATGCCGCCCAGCCGGCCGCTGGAGTGATGGAAGTTGACCGAGGCCGTGCCGGGGTCGAAGGGACTGGCGAAGGTGCCGATCACCCCCTGGCCCAGGTAGGCCATCTGCAAGCGCTCGTCCGTCAAGTAGCGTTCGACGTACTCGGTCATGGACCAGTCAAAGAGCAGCCCGCGCGCCTCGTCGTCGCCAGCCAGCCGCTGCTCGATCTGCTCGCGACTGGGCGCCGGGTTGAGCCAGAGGTCGTCGGCTGAAAACGCGCCGCCCAGCTGGCCGGCCGGCCGCAGTGCGTTGCGCGCCCGGCGCATCACATCGCCCATGGCCCGCCAGCCGAGGAGGTCCTGCGGCGCAAAGCGCAAGATCTCGGCCTCGCAGGCGTCGTCGTCCTCGGGCAACTGCACGTAGCTGCCGTCCTCGAAGGGCACGAACATCCCGGCCGTGGCCGGCGTCCAGTGATAGCCCCAGGCCGGGAAGTCCAGCTCCTCGATCACCAGCGGGTGCAGCAGGCCGGCCAGATAGGCGCAAGGCGAGACGCGGAAGCCAGGCCACGGCTCCTCCAGCGTGCAGGCGCCGCCGACCCGCTCGCGCGCCTCCAGCACCAGCACTTGTTTGCCCGCGCGCGCCAAATAGGCCGCGCAGGCCAGCCCGTTGTGCCCTGCGCCGACGACGATCACATCCCAGCGCCGGCCGGCCAGCTCTTTGACCGGCATGGGCAGGCCGATGACGCCGAGGGTGTTACGGGCAGAGACCTCAGAAAAACCTGTGACTTGGTTCATGATCTCCCTCAAGCCACGACCCGGGCGGCAAATTCCTCACCCAGAGGCAATTGAAAACGCCCGGCCACCACGCCGGGAACAGTGATATCTTCGTCCAGCGACTCCCAACGCAAAGCATAGCCATCGAGGCGCAACGAGACCTCCTTCAACTGCTCGTTGGTTGCCGATCTCAGGATACGGAAACGATCTGCCGGAAAGCCAACGATGCGCCCGTCGGTGAGCTCCAGAAAGATGTAGCGGTCCTGGGCCCAGGCGCGCATTGCTGCGGGTTCTGTGAGCGAAGTGGATTGTTCAGCGACTAAGGTGTTCACGGTATGCTCTCATGAGAAGGTCGTGATTCTGATAGACTAACCGCTCCATCTCTCGCACGACATGGGGCGCCACATTCTTGTTACGCGCTACCCGTACCGGATCGAGCCAGAACTTGCACTCGCCATCGGGCGTCGCCACGTGGATGTGAGGCGGTTCGTTGCGCTCGTCGGAGTAGAAGTGGAAGCGAAACGAGCGAATGCGCAGGACAGTTGGCATGCTTAGTACCTGTCCAGAAATAACATGGTGGGCTGGCTCGGTCAGGAGACCGGCCAGAGCACCAACTTATTTTTGGACGGCTTCTTAGTCCAATACCTTCGCCAGAACCTTTGCAAAATTGGGCTGAGTTGAGCAACTGTGTAAGCTCTGGTTTATGGAGCCGGAGGTACACAGTTGCTCATGATCGAGATTATCGCACTTCTCAGCTGTCTAGA
>JBAQCH010000180.1:0-7885 GCA_049294015.1 Anaerolineae bacterium | reverse complement strand
GTGGAGCGCCGCGCCAGGCTGGCAGCCGGACAGAGCCTGACGCTGGACAAGTTCGTGGCCATCGTACCCGATCTGGACGCCGACGACCCGGCTGTAGCGGCGCAGAGCAAGGCCCAAGCGGCGGCCGCGGCGGGCTACGCGGCGCTGCGCGCGGCCAGCGATGCAGCCTGGGCCAGCGTTTGGCAGGACATGGACGTGGTCATCGAGGGCGACATCGAAGCGCAACTGGCTATGCGCTTCAACATCTTCCAGTTGGTAATCGCTGCGCCGCGCTGGACCGAGCGGGCCAGCATCGGCGCCAAGACCATGAGCGGCTTCGGCTACCGGCACCATGTGTTCTGGGACACGGAGATCTTCATCCTGCCCATGTTCGCCTATGCCCAGCCTGAGCTGGCGCGCCACATGCTGATGTATCGCTACCACAACCTGCCGGGCGCGCGCCAGAAGGCGGCCGGCAACGGCTATGAAGGCGCACAGTTCCCCTGGGAGAGCGCGGCCGACGGCACGGAGGTGACGCCGACCTGGGTCACCCATTTTGCCGACCCCACCAAGCTGGTGCGCATCTGGACCGGCGATATCGAGATCCACATCACAGCCGACGTGGCCTACGGCGTGATGCAGTTCTGGCACGTCAGCGGCGACGACGCCTGGATGCGCGACCACGGCGCGGAGATCGTGCTGGACGGCGCCAGCTTCTTCGCCAGCGCGGCGCAGCTTGAGGAAGATGGCAAGTACCACTTCCGCAACGTCATCGGCCCGGACGAGTACCACGACCGGATCGACGACAACACCTTCACCAACGCTATGGCCCAGTGGCACCTGGAGACGGCGCTGGAGGTGCTGGCCTGGCTGCAGCGCGAGCATCCCGACAAGCACGGGCAGTTGACGGCTGCTCTCGACCTGTCGCCTGAGCGATTGGCGCACTGGGCGCGGGTCATCGACGCCATGACGGTGCTCCAGGACCCGGAGACGGGCCTGATCGAGCAGTTCAGCGGCTATTTCGACCTGGAAGACGTCGACTTCGCCGTGTTGCGCGACCCCGGCCGCACCAGGTCGATGCAGGCGCTGCTGGACATCGAGGGCTGCGCCGAGACGCAGAACCTTAAGCAGCCCGACGTGCTGATGCTGCAATACCTGCTTCCCGACCGCTTCACGGCCGAGCAGGTGCGGGTCAACTACGACTACTACGACCCGCGCACCGATCACGAGCACGGCTCCAGCTTGGGGCCCAGCATCAGCGCCATCATGGCCTGCCGCGTGGGCGACGCCGAAGGCGCGTACCAGCACTTCATGCGCGCGGCGCGGGCCGATCTGCGCGATGTGCGCCACAACGCGGGCGACGGCATCCACGCGGCCAGCGCGGGCGGGCTGTGGCAGGCGGCAGTGCTGGGCTTCGGCGGCCTGCAATTGCACGGCGACGGCTCCTGGACGATGCAGTCGCAGTTGCCCCATCACTGGACCCGGCTGGCGTTCAAGTTCTACAGCCGCGGCCAGCTTCAGACGGTTGATATCCGCAAGGACTGACAGTCCTGAGTCTGCACGTCGGCCTGGCCGACGCGTCGAGATGAGTTCAAGGGACGGACTCAGGACTGTCAGTCCTAAGTCCGCACGCCGACCTAGCCGACGCGTCGAGACTGGCTCCCAGGACGGACTCAGGACTGTCAGTCCTCCATCACAAACGAAGGCTGGGTTGCTCCAGACATCTTGGCGGACGACAGAGCAACCCAGCCGGCATCCACCGCAGCTCGAGGGCCACGGCAGGATACGACCAGGGATTATACGGTCATGGGCGTATCCTCGCAAAAGGGGCCGGCGGGCTGGAGCATTCACAGGAGGTGCGCAATCGCCTATTGCGTCGATTCTAGTCACAGTTCAGCAGTCCAACTGCATCCAACCCCAAACTCACTTCCCAAGGAGAAGAACCAACCATGCGAACCCTACGCTACACGACCTTTGCCCTGTTGATCGTCGCCGCGCTGCTGCTGGCAGCCTGCGGCGGCGCCGCCACGCCTGCTCCGGCGCCAGCAGCCCCGGCCGAGCAGCCGGCCGCTCCCGCTGAGCAACCCGCTGCGCCTGCCGAGCAACCCGCCGCCGCCAGCCCCACCGGCGACCTGGTGCTGATGGGCTGGTCCAGCTCACCGGCCGAAAATGCGCGCCTGCAAGAGATGGTCGATACCTACAACGCAGCCCATCCCGAAACCAAGTGGATCCTCAGCCAGGTGCCTGACTACGACACCAAGCTGCAGGTCAGCATTGCCGGCGGCAGCCCGCCCGACGCCTTCTACGTCGATGCCTTCAAGTTCTTCGACCTACAGGGCGCAGGTGCGTTGGACAACGGCAATGCCAAGATCGAGAACCCCGAAGGCTTCGTGCCCAACCTGCGCAACGCGTTCGTGGCCGGCGATCAATTCTACTGCCCGCCCAAGGATTTCAGCACCCTGGCGCTGGAGTACAACACAGCCATGTTCGACGCAGCCGGGCTGGAGTATCCCACGGCTGACTGGACCTGGCAGGATCTGGAAGACGCCGCCGCCAAGCTCACCAACAAGGACGCCGGCGTCTACGGCATGGTGATCACGCCTGACCTGGCGCGTTGGCTGGCGTTCCTCTACCAGGCCGGCGGCAGCGTCTACAACGAAGACGCGACCCAGATGACCATCAACAGCCCCGAGGCCCTGGAAGCCATGAACTTCTACGCCGGCCTGATCAAGAAGGGCTATGCTTCTCAACCGTCGGACGTCAGCACTGGCTGGCCAGGCGAGGCATTCGGCCAAGGCAAGGCCGCCATGGTAGTCGAGGGCAACTGGATCATGTCTTACCTGAAGGATCAGTTCCCTGACCTGGCGTTTGGGGTCTCTGAGCTGCCCGCCGGTCCTGCCCAGAAGGCAACCCTGTCCTTCACCGTCTGTTACGCCGCTCCCGCTGCTGGCAAGAACCTGACCGAGTCCTGGAAGATGATCAACTTCCTGGCTGGAAACGAGGGCATGGCGGCCTGGACCGGCCTGGGCTTGGCGATGCCCACCCGCACCGACCTGCAGGCCCCCTGGGTCGAGCAGTATCCCGAGCAGCAGCCTTTCATTGCTGGCGCCGACTACTCCTACCCGTGGCAGTTCGTCTCGGGTTTCCAGGCTGTGTTCGACACCATGAACAGCGGCTTGCAGCAGGTCTTCGCTGGCATGGCGACGCCTGAGCAGATCTTGGCCGAAGCCGAACAGGTTGGCAACGAAGTGCTAGCCAACAAGTAGGATGGCCGAGTGATTTGATGATTAGGTGATTAGGTGACTGGGTGAGCGCTGTTGTCAGGCCACCCAGTCACCCAGTCACCCAATCACCCAATCACCCGATTCCTTTGTCTGGCTTCCACGATTCGCGCTCGGCTTAGGAGGTACCCCATGGCGAGTGGTATCAAACAGATGGACCGCCAGAACGCCATCGCCGGCTGGCTTTTCATGGTCCCGGCGTTGGCGGTCTTCGCGGTCTTTGTCGTCATCCCCATCATCTTCGCCGTGATCGTCAGCTTCACCGACTGGAACGGCATCAGCCCACCCACCGACGCGAACCTGGTGGGCCTGGCCAACTACAAGAAGGTGCTGATCACACCCGGCATCACGCAGACTGACTTCTTCACGGCGCTGAAGAATACGACCTACTTTGCCTTAGGCGTTGTGCCCGCCCAGACGATTCTGTCCCTGGTCATTGCCGTGGTGATCAACCAGCAACGCCTCCGCTTCAAGCAGTTCTTCCGCGTCTCCTACTACTTCCCCTCCATCACTTCGTCCATCGCCATCAGCTTGTTGTTCATGCTGATGTACCAGAAGGACGGCGTCATCAACAGCTTCCTGAACACCATCACCTTCGGCCTGTGGCCGCCGGTGGTCTGGTTGAACGACCCGCGCGGCTTGTTTCACATCATCCTGGGAGCGCTGGGCATCACGGTCAGCACCGTTCCCGCCGCACTGACTTCGACAACGATTGGCGGGGTGACGCTCTGGAACTGGATCAGCGGGCCCAGCGTGTCCTTGCTGGGGATCATGCTGCTCAACACATGGACGACCATCGGCACCATGATGCTGATCTTCGTGGCTGCGCTACAGGACGTGCCGCTCCAGGTCTACGAGGCGGCGGCCATCGACGGGGCCACCTCCTGGCAGGCCTTCCGCAAGATCACCCTGCCGCTGCTGCGTCCCACCACCTTTTTCGTCGTCACCCTGGGCATGATCGGCACCTTCCAGGTGTTCGACCAGGTCTACGTGATGAGCAGCGGCGGTCCGGCCAAGACCACGCTGACGATCGCGTACATGGTGTATCGCGAGGGCTTCCGCAACAGCGCCATGGGCATCGGCGCCACCGTGGCTATCGTGCTGTTCTTCATCATCTTCGCGCTGACGATGATCCAACGGCGGATCACCGAAGGCCGCGAGAGCTAGGAGGCTGACCACTATGACTGCTGCAACCGGCGCCACGACAAGTACTGCCGCACGAGCCAAGACTGGCCAGACCAAACAGCGTGTCATCACGTTTGTGTCCTACGCCCTCCTCTTCGCCCTGGCGGCCATGTTCCTCTATCCGTTCCTCTACGCGACTCTGACCAGCTTCAAGCCGTTGCCGGAGATCGCGGCCGACCCGGCTCACCTGTGGCCGCAGACCTGGACGACAGAAGCCTATCAGGCGCTGCGTGGTCTGAACGTGCCGCGTTGGGCCTTCAACAGCGCGCTGATCGCTGTGACTGTGACCCTGGCGACGGTGGCCTTTGCCAGCCTGGCCGGCTACGCCTTGGCCCGCGTGCGCTTTCCGGGTTCCAAGGGCGTTTTCAACGCCATCCTGGGCACCATGATGGTGCCAGGCATCGTGCTGCTGATCCCCATGTTCATGGTCCTGAAGTTCCTGGGCTTGGTGGACACCTACGGCGGTTTGATCCTGCCCAAGTTGGTGACGGCCTACGGCATCTTTCTGATGACCCAGTTCTTCAAGTCGATACCGACGGAACTGGAAGAGGCCGCCCGCATCGACGGCGCCAATGTCTTTCAGACCTTCTACCGGGTCGTCATGCCGCTGGCCCGCGCCTCGTTGATCGCTCTGACCATCGCCACGTTCCAGGGCAGCTGGAACGAGTTCCAACACCCCCTGATCGTGATCACGGTCAACAACAACCTCTACACCCTGCCGCTGGGCTTGGCCCTGCTGCGCGGCAACATGGGCCAGAACCTGCAGTGGAACGTCTTGATGGCCGCATCGATGCTGACCACCTTACCCATGGCGGTGATCTTCATCGTCTTCCAGCGCTACTTCATCCAAGGCGTCAGCTACGGCGGCGTCAAGGAGTAAGCGGGGAATTTGCTCACGGATTCACACGGATTGCACAGATCTGAGCTGCTCAGGTCCGTGCAATCTGTGCAATCCGTGAGCTTTTTTGACGGGGTGCTGCGCCAAAACTAGTGTCGTGTCAATGCTCAGTTGAGGAGTAGGCGTCCCCAGACGCCGGGTTCGCATGTGGGCATGCGAACTCCCCATATCATGATTGACGCAACACTGGGCATTACGGTCGAATCGTGCCATAATGGGCGGGTCTGTTATCAATCCTCTTGCGAATTCCGAGTTACGCCATGAAAAATGCCCTTCGTGTCGTCCGCGCCGCCATCGTCGATCTGTGGGACAGCGTGTTCCTGGTGGTCTTTTGCAGCCTGGTGTGGCTGTTCCTGGTCTTGCTGATCATCCCCGGCCCGCCGGCCACGCTGGCGCTGTTCGACATGGCTGACCGCATAGCCCGGCGCGAGCACCTGTTGGAGTTTCGCGATTATCTGCGCGCCGTATGGCAGCGTTTTGGCGTGGGGTGGCGTTGGGGCGCAGTCAACCTCCTGGTGGTGGCTGTTGTGCTGATCGACATCCGCGTGGTTCCGCGTATGGTCTCGCCCACGGTCGCCGTCTACTTGCAGCTCTTCTTCACCATGGCGTTGGCACTCTGGATCGTGGTCAACTGGTACGCGCTGGCTTTCCTGTTTCAGCAGAAAGAAGCCAGCCTGCGCCAGGCGCTGCGCAACGGCGTCGTGTTGCTGCTGCAAAACCCCCTCTTCACCCTGGTGCTGGTGGTGATCACGGCTGTGCTGATCGGCCTGAGCCTGGTGTTGGTCATCGTCAACCTGCTCTTCGGCCCCATGCTGGTGGCCCTGATCAGCACACACGCCGTGCTCAACCGGCTGGAACCGCTGCGCGCGCCGCCAGCGTGACCCCGAACTTCACCATGGGCGCGGCTCAGTAACCAGCCGCAGACCGGCCAGAATCTGCTGCACGCGCCGGTCTGAAAGCCGCCCAATCCACTCCACCAACATCTCCTTTTCGACCGTCAACACCTGGGAAAGGTTGACCACGCTCTGCTTGGAGAGATTTGCCTCATCTTGATGACGCGATCTGTTTGTGGGTAGGCTCTCTTGTCTTCTTGCTAGCCATGAGGTACACTGGCAAACATGACTGATGTATTCTTGCCTGCCTCATCGTCCGCCTCCGCAGAGTATTCCCTGCCGCCATCTGGCCCACCGATCCTGATCCTGGTCAACGACCTGCTCTTCGCCACCCGCATCACGGATGTCATCCGCAGCCAGGGCGCCAAGCCCCTGCTGGCCGGCACGGCCGACGAGTTCCGCCAGGGGCTGGAGCGCTGGCCGGCGTTGATCTTGCTGGACCTACACGCCCTGCCGGCCGAGCAGTGGCTGCCCGAAGTGCAGCGCGCCAAGGCCCTGCCCCAGTCCAAGCTGATCCCCATCTACGCTTTCGGCAGCCACGTGGACACCGACACGCTCAAGGCCGCGCGCAAGGCCGGCTGCGACCACGTCTGGGCCCGCTCGCGCTTCGTCAACGATCTGCCACAGGTGGTGGCCGCGGCCATCGATCCGCCGGTCACCTACCCCGAAGGCTGGGACGACCGGCCGTCTGCCGCGTTCCTGCAGGGCGTGGCGCTGTTCAACGCCGGCGAGTTCTACAAGCAGCACGACGTCTTCGAGAAACACTGGATGGAGGACCCGCGGCCGATCCGCGACCTCTATCAGGGCGTCCTGCAGATCGGCGTGGCGCTGCACCACGTGGAGACCGGCAACTACCGCGGCGCGGTCAAGATGCTGCGCCGCGGCTTGCCCCGCCTGCGCAGCCTGCCCCCCGTCTGCCAGACCCTGGACGTAGCCAATCTGCGCCGCGCAGCCCGCGCCATCCACGATGAGTTGGTCGCGCTGGGGCCTGAGCGCCTGGGCGAGTTCGATCTGGCCAGGTTGCGGGCAGTGAAGTTGAGGTTAGTAGATTGGTAGATTGGTCGGTTGGTAGATTGGTCGATTGGTAGATTGGTAGGTTGGTAGATTGGTAGATTGGTAGGTTGGTAGATTGGTACATTGGTCAGGCAGTTGACTGGTAGATCGGTTAAGTGGTAGATTGGTCAGGTAGTGGACTGGGTGAAGCGGTCACGTGTTTGAAGGGCGACGACTCACCAATCTACCAGTCTACCAATTTACCAGTTTACCAATTTACCAAAACAGGAGTCCCCATGCGCGCGATCGTGATGCACCAGCGCGGCGGGCCGGAGGTGTTGACCTTCGAGCCGGACTTTCCTGAGCCTGCGGTTGGACCGGATGACGTGCTGGTCCAGGTGCGGGCCTGTGGGCTGAACCGGGTCGATATGTTTACGCGCGCGGGCGAGCAAGGCGTGCGGCCGCCGCTGCCGCACATCCTGGGCATGGAGGTGGCCGGCGATGTGGCGGCCGTGGGCAAGAACGTGCGCGGCGTGCAGGTAGGCCAGCGTGTGCTGGTCCCGCCCAGCACACCGTGCGGCGCATGTGAATGGTGCCGCCGCGGCGCCGCCAACATCTGCCCCAACCAGCAGGTGCTGGGCCGCACCCGCCACGGC
>JBAQCH010000179.1:0-16473 GCA_049294015.1 Anaerolineae bacterium | reverse complement strand
CCAAGGTCCAGGTCCGGCCGCCCAGGGCCACGTAGCGGCGCAGGCCATCGCTGGCCACGTGGGCGCGCAGCCGCCGGTCGCCGACTTGCAGGTTGAGCCGGCCATGCTCCGGCCGCTGGGCGCGTATCTGGTAGGCGTTGTCGCCCACCGTCACCTGAAAGCAGTCGCCGTCGCGCTCGATAGCGACCGTCGTGATCTCGCCGCCGATTTGGTAGGTAAATTCGGTCTTCATCGTCAACTCCACGCAGAGGACTGACAGTGCTGCTCACGGCGTCGCAGCGAACCTGCCTCTCGACCAGCACTGTCAGTCCTGTCGGCCAACTCCACGCAGAGGACTGACAGTGCTGCTCACGTCAGGGGCGGGCCGTCGCGTCGCATCCAGCCTGCCGGTCAACACAGAGGACTGACAGTGCTGCTCACGCCAGGGGCGGGCCGTCGAGTCGCATCTCGCCTGCCGGTCTACCAGCACTGTCAGTCCTGCCGTCAACTCCACGCAGAGGACTGACAGTGCTGCACACGCCAGGGGCGGGCCGTCGCGTCGCAGCTCGCCTGCAGGTCAACCAGCACTGTC
Organism: Anaerolineae bacterium; assembly: GCA_049294015.1. Classification (GTDB taxonomy): domain Bacteria; phylum Chloroflexota; class Anaerolineae; order JAAEKA01; family JAAEKA01; genus JAAEKA01. Next base: position 15,902 of record JBAQCH010000179.1, on the reverse strand, counting down.
AGTCCTGCCGTCCAACGCAAAGGACTGACAGTGCTGCTCACGCCACGGGGTGGGCCGTCGCGTTGCATCTCGCCTACCGGTCAACCAGCACTGTCAGTCCTGCCGTCCAACGCAAAGGACTGACAGTGCTGCTCACGCCAAGGGGCGGGCCGTCGCGTCGCATCTGGCCTGCCAGTCAACCAGCACTGTCAGTCCTGCCGTCCAACGCAGAGGACTGACAGTGCTGCTCACGCCAAGGGGCGGGCCGTCGCGTCGCATCTCGCCTGCCGGTCAGCCAGCACTGTCAGTCCTGCCGTCCAACGCAAAGGACTGACAGTGCTGCTCACGCCAAGGGGCGGGCCGTCGCGTCGCATCTCGCCTGCCAGTCAACCAGCACTGTCAGTCCTGGCCGACGCGATACGCGCCTACATGCTGCCACGGGCTGTACGGATCGCCTTGAGCCTTGCCGCCGACGGCCACAGGGGTTACGCCAACGGTCGCGCCTTCCAGCAGCTCGGCCAGCGCTGCGGCGGCCAGCACGAGATCAGGCGGGTCGTCGGCCGGCGGCTGCCAGGCGGCGAAGTAGTTGTCCACAAAATCGGTGGCGGCCTCGCCGCGGCGGAAGACTTCGTGGGCGATCAGCGCGCGCAGGAAGGGGATGTTGGTGACCAGGCCCAGCAGCACGTAGTGGCTCAACGCCCAGTCCATCTTGCGCACGGCGTCGGCCCGGTCCTCGCCCAAAACGATCAGCTTGGCGATCATCGGGTCGTAGTGGACCGTCACCTCGTCGCCAGTGGTGACGCCCGCGTCGACCCGCACGCCCGGCCCCACCGGCTCGACCGCGCGCAGCACCTTGCCGACGCTGGGCAGAAAGCCGTTGGCCGGGTCCTCGGCGTAGACGCGGCACTCGATGGCGTGGCGGCGCTGGCCCACCTGCTCCTGGGTGAACGGGATCGGCTGGCCGGCCGCGACTTGCAGTTGCAGCTTGACCAGATCGACGCCCGTCACCTGCTCAGTGATGGGGTGCTCTACCTGCAAACGCGTGTTCATCTCCAGGAAATAGAAGCTGCGGTCGGCCGGGTCGACCAGGAACTCCAGCGTGCCGGCGTTGATGTAGCCGACAGCCCGCACGGCCGCCACTGCCGCCTCGCCCATGCGCCGGCGCAGGTCCGCGTCCAGCAGCGGCGACGGCGTCTCCTCGACGATCTTCTGGTGGCGGCGCTGGATGGAGCACTCGCGCTCGAAGAGGTGGATGGCGTTGCCGTGATGGTCGCCGAAGACCTGGAACTCGATGTGGCGCGGGCTGCGGATCAACCGCTCCAGGTAAATGCGGCCATCGCCGAAGGCGTTGGCTGCCTCGCGGCGGGCCGAGGCCAACGCGGCCGGCAGTTCAGCGGGATCGTCGACGATGCGCATGCCTTTGCCGCCGCCGCCGGCCGTGGCCTTGACCAGCACGGGGAAACCGATCTGCGCAGCCGCGGCCAGCAGGTCGGCGTCGTCCTGGCTGGCCTGGTAGCCGGGCACGATGGGCACGCCGGCCGCCTGCATGGCCGCGCGCGCCGAGGTCTTGCTGCCCATGGCGCGCATAGCCGCGGGGCTGGGGCCGATCCAGGTCAACCCTGCCCCTTGCACCGCCTCGGCGAAATCGGCGTTTTCCGAGAGGAAGCCATAGCCGGGGTGGATCGCATCGCACTCCAGCCGCCGCGCGGCCTCCAGGATGCAGTCGCCGCACAGGTAGCTCTGGCTAGGCGGCGGCGGACCGATGCGCAGCGACTCGTCGGCCAGCATAGTGTGCAGGGCGTCGGCGTCGGCGTCCGAGTAGACCGCGACCGTGCGGATGCCCATCTCCTGGCAGGCTCGAATGATGCGCACGGCCACTTCGCCGCGGTTGGCGATCAGGATTTTGTGAAACATGAGGAGTCTCGGCGGATGCATACCTGGTCTCCAGCAACGGCGGCTACCAGGAGGCGAATGAAGAACTCAGCCGCGCCTGCGGGCTATCCCGTGGCCGGCAGATAATCAATCCCGCTGAATTATACCTGGCGTTGGCTCTCTTGCCAAAGGCCGATGGCCGTTGGGCCTGGCAGGCAGATAGGCTCCAACACGGCCGAAGGGATGCGCACTTACTTGACAAGCGGCGCATTCATAGATACACTCATGCGCAGTTGGCAAACAGCAACTAAGAAGTATTCCTACTATGATCAAATCGCTTCCTAGCTCTGCCCAATTCACTTGCTCCTGTTGTTAGCGGGAGCGCCGGCCGTGTGCGCCGGTGGCTCTCGCCTGTCGACACGCGTGCGATGAGGCAGTAGGAAGCTGTGCTTCTCTCCAAAACTTGATAGTCGGCTGGCGTAGTGGCGCATTGCGCTATGGACGCCCCGCTTGCAAGGCGTTAGCTCAAGGCTCATCGCACGGTTCGAGGACCGTCGATGGGCTTTTTTTGTTGCGAAACCAAGCCAAAGAAAGGACCGATTTCATGCCAACCGTTCTTGTTCCCACTCCTCTGCGCCGCCTGACAGCCAACCAGGCCAAGGTGGACGTTGCCGGCGACACCGTCGACTCGCTGCTGCGCAACCTCGACGCCGCGTATCCGGGCATTGGCGAGCGCCTGTTCGACGGCGACGGCCAGATCAAGCGCTTCATCAACGTCTTCGTCAACGAGGACGAGATCCGCACGCTGCAAGGCGCAGAGACGCCGGTTGCTTCTGGAGATCGGGTGTCGATTGTGCCGGCGATGGCGGGCGGAGCACACCAACCATGACAAGAATCAACCGCGATCAACTGGTCGCCTTAGCCAAGAGCCAGATCACAGAAACCACACCGCAGGCGCTCAGTCAACGCCTGCGCAACGGCGCCAGCCCGCTGGTGATCGACATCCGGGAGCGCGAGGAGTTCGAGCAGGGCCACGTGCCGGGCGCTGTCTTCATCCCGCGCGGCTTTTTGGAGCTGCGCATCGAGCAGCACGCCTACGATCCGACCACGCCCATCGTGCTCTACTGCGCGGGCGGCGTACGCTCGGCCCTGGCCACGCGCAACCTGCAAGAGATGGGCTACAGTCACGTGGAGTCGCTGGTCGGCGGCTTCGGGGGCTGGCGCAGCGCCGGCTTGCCGGTCACTGTGCCGCGGGTCATGACGGCCGAGCAGAAGGTGCGCTACAGCCGTCACGTGTTGTTGCCTGACGTGGGGGAAGAGGGGCAGACCAAGCTGCTGGACGCCAAGGTGCTGCTGATCGGCGCGGGCGGGCTGGGCTCGCCGGCCGCGCTTTATCTGGCGGCGGCCGGGGTCGGCACGCTGGGCATCGTGGACTTCGACGTGGTGGACCTGAGCAACTTGCAGCGCCAGATCTTGCACAGCGAAAGCTGGATCGGCAAGCCCAAGGTCGAGTCGGCCGCCGCGCGCATCAAGGATCTCAACCCCGACGTCAAGGTCGTAACCCATCGCGAGCCGATCACCAGCGCCAACGCTCTACAGATCATTCAGGACTACGACATCGTCCTCAACGGCTCCGATAACTTCCCGACCCGCTACCTGGTCAACGACGCCTGTCATTTCCTGCGCAAGCCACTGGTGGACGCCAGCATCTTTATGTTCGAGGGCCAGGTGACGGTTTATCACCCCGGCGCGCCTGAGGAGGGCATCGCCCAGGGGCCGTGCTACCGCTGTCTCTATCCCGACCCGCCGCCGCCGGGCGAAGTGCCGAGCTGCGCCGAGGCTGGTGTGTTGGGTGTGCTGCCCGGCATCGTCGGCTCGATCCAGGCCGTCGAGGCGATCAAGTTGGTGCTGGGCAAGGGCGAGCCGTTGATCGGCCGCTTGTTGACCTTCGACGCGCTGGAAATGAGCTTCCGCACCCTCAATATACGCCGCAACCCGGCTTGCCCCGTCTGCGGCGACGCGCCGACACTCACCGAGCTGATCGACTACGAGCAGTTCTGCGGCATGCCGACGAGGGAGTGACACCATGACCCTACCACTAGTACTGACACGCAGCGAGAATATTGTCTGGGCTGTGGCGCCGGAGCGGCCTTACCGGCCGGCGTCGATCCTGGAACAGATCGGCAACACGCCGCTGCTGGATCTGAGCTTCCTGGTGGACAAGCCAGGCGTTGAGCTGTACGCCAAGGCCGAGTGGTTCAACCCTGGCGGCTCGGTCAAGGATCGTGCGGCGCTGCGTATGATCGAGGACGCTGAGCGGGCCGGCCGGCTGGCGCCCGGCCAAACCATCATCGATGCCACCAGCGGCAACACGGGCATCGGCTACGCGCTAATCGGCGCGGCCAAGGGCTACGCTGTGCAGTTGATCATGCCGGCCAACGTCACCGTGGAGCGCAAGGCGCTGGCCCGGGCGTATGGCGCGCAGATCGTCGAGAGCGACCCGCTGGAAGGCAGCGACAGCGCCATCCGCCTGGTGCGCGAGATCGTGGCCGCTGAGCCGGTGCGCTACTACTATCCCGACCAGTACAACAACGACAGCAACTGGCGCGCCCACTACGACGGCACCGGGCCGGAGATTCTGTGCCAGACCAACAGCCGCGTGACGCACTTCGTGGCCGGCCTGGGCACCACCGGCACCTTCATGGGAGTCGGGCGGCGGCTGAAAGAGGCCAACTCGGCCATCCAACTGGTGGCCTTGCAGCCAGCCGACGAGCTGCAGGTGATCGAGGGCCTCAAGCACATGGAGACTTCCCTCGTGCCCGGCATCTACAATCCGGCACTGGCCGACTGTCATCTGCCCATCGACGCAGCCGATGCGCTGGAGATGGCCCGCCGGCTGGCCCGCGAGGCCGGCCTGTTCGTGGGCTTCAGCGCCGGCGCGGCCGTCCACGGCGCGTTGCAGGTCGCCAAGGAATTGGACAGCGGCGTGGTCGTCACCCTGTTGGCCGACGGCGGCGCGAAGTACTTGAGCCTGGGGCTGTTCGAATAGGAGAAGGGTAGACAAGTTAGACAAGGAAACAAGTAGACAAGGCCGGATGCGATTCCCTGTTTGTTCCTGTTTTCCTTATTTTGCTTGTTTCCCACTTTCCTTGTCTACTTGTCTACTTGTCTACTTGTATACCACCAACTATGCTCTACCACCTGGTTTCCCAATTCACCTTCGACGGCCAGCCTGCGAACGAGCCCTACGCGCCGGCCAGCTTGTTCGAGGAAGGTTTCATCCATCTGTCGGCAACGCCGGCGCAGATCACGTGGGTGGCCAACAGGTTCTACGCCGATGTGCCGGACCTGGTTGCGCTGGTAATCGATGAGGAGCGCCTCGCCGCGCCGCTGCGCTGGGACGAGACGCCCGACGGCCGCTTCCCGCATCTTTATGGGCCGCTGAACCGTGAGGCTATTGTGGATATTGTACCCGTAACCCGTAACCCGTAACCACAGACCACTGCGCCAGCGAGCAGGTTCCGGGTTACGAGTTACGAGTTACAGGGTTACTCGTAACTTCTCAAGAACGCATCTGAGCTGAAGGAGTTGATCATGAGCAGTACGTCTTCCGTTGTCGATCACAGCGCCTTGCGGGTCAACCAGGCGTCGATCATCGTGCTATTAGCGCTGGCTTTTTTGCTGGACCAGCCTTGGCTGGTGGCTTTCGTGGCCGCCGTCATGTGGATTGGCACGTTCTTGCCGAAAGCCGGTCTGTTCAAGCTGATCTACCAGGTCGTCTTCAAGCCGCTGCGCATCGTGCGGCCGGCGCCTAAGGCCGATGACCCGCGGCCGCACCTGTTCGCTCAAGGCGTCGGCGCTTTCGTGCTGACCCTCGCCAGCATTGCCCTCTTTGCGGGCTTGCCCATTCTGGGATGGGCGCTGACCGGTGTGGTCGTGGCCCTGGCAGCGATCAACCTGTTCCTCGGCTTCTGCATGGGCTGCTTCATGTACTACCAGCTAGCCCGGCGCGGTATTCACGCCAACCTGCCCTGGTGGCAGACGCCGCAGGGCGCATAGCCTCTTGTCCTGCTCGGGCCGATCCTCGGACGGGCACGGTCGGAGACCGGCCCGAGCGGAAGCCTGACCATGTTGGCTCAGGTTCCCGGACGGGCACGGTCGGAGACCGGCCCGAGCATTGGGAACGCGAACAAGTTTGGAGTGGAATCATGTTCGACCGACTGATCATCCTGGCAGCATTTGCCTTGCTAATGGCCACGGCCTACCTGCTGTGGCGTATGCGCTTGCAGCAGCAGACACAGCGCCTGGCTGCGGCTGACCCGCACGACCTGGCCGAGCTGGCCAGTCTGCCGCTGGCGGCCGCGCCAGCCGTGCTCTACTTCACCACCGCCACCTGCGCCCAATGCCGCTTCCAGCAGACACCTGCCCTGGCCCGCCTGCAAGAGCGGCTGGCTGGGCTTCAGGTGCTTAAGCTGGACGCCGTCGAGCATCAGCGCCTGGCCGACTACTACCATGTCATGACCGTGCCCACGACCGTAGTGCTGGACAGCCAGCGCCGGCCAGTGGCCATCAACCACGGGGTAGCGACGACAGACCAGTTGCTCGGCCAAATCCAAAGGACGTATGCGATCTGAGGAATGAAACCTGCTTGGAGAGCACTGCGGAGCTACACAGAGGGCTCAGAGGAGACACAGAGATCACAGAGAATACACACAACATGAGCGTGTTCATCCACAACACCGACTTGAAAACAGGTCACGGATTACACAGATTGCACGGATCGGAAGAAAGAAATCCGTGTGATCCGTGAGCAATTCCGCAGGTATTTTCATGGACGGTTGTGTAGCCAGCGCATGGATGTCTAGCCGGCAACCGCAATCCCTTCTCAACGATCTGCGCACAAGCCAGCCCGTCTTCTCTGCGCTCTCTGTGCCTCCGCTGTGCTTTCTGTCTAGCTCCGCTGGTTCATTTACATCAATTTCGCCATCTCATTTCCACAGTTCTAGTCATATTCGAAAGGACTATCACACCATGCCACGTATCTACGACAACATCGCCGAATTGGTCGGCAACACGCCGCTGGTGCGGCTCAACCGCATGGCCCAGCAGGCCGGCGCCGTAGCCGAGGTGCTGCTCAAGCTCGAGTTCTTCAACCCGGCCAGCAGCGTCAAGGATCGCATCGGCCTCAGCATGATCGAGGCGGCCGAAGCGGCCGGCAAGATCGGCCCCGACACCATCATCCTGGAGCCGACCAGCGGCAACACCGGCATTGGCCTGGCCTTCGTGGCCGCGGCGAAGGGCTACAAGTGCGTGTTGGTCATGCCCGACACCATGAGCATCGAGCGGCGCAAGCTGCTGCGGGCCTACGGCGCCGACCTGGTGCTGACCCCCGGCGCCGAGGGCATGCGTGGGGCCATCGCCAAGGCCAACGAGATCGCAGCCTCTGATTCGCGCTATTTCATCCCGCAGCAGTTCGAGAACCCCGCCAACCCGGCCATCCATCGCCGCTCGACGGCCGAGGAAATCTGGAACGACACCGATGGCCAGGTGGACATCCTGATCAGCGGCGTCGGTACCGGCGGCACCATCACGGGCGTGGCCGAGCTCATCAAGGCGCGCAAGCCCGACTTCAAGGCCATCGCCGTGGAGCCGGCCGACTCGCCCGTGCTGAGCGGCGGCAAGCCAGGCCCGCACAAAATCCAGGGCATCGGCGCAGGCTTCGTGCCGGCCGTGCTCAACACCAGCGTCATCGACGAGGTCGTTCGGGTGAGCAACGACGACGCCGTTGCCACCGCGCGCCAAGTGGGCCGTGACGAGGGCATCCTGGTGGGCATTTCCTCAGGCGCGGCCATTTGGGCCAGCCTGCAAGTGGCGCGCCGGCCGGAAAACGCCGGCAAGCGCGTCGTGGTTATCGTCCCCTCCAACGGGGAACGCTACCTGAGCACTGTGTTGTATGCAGATTTGGCTTAACGATGTGACAGGCTCAGCACGCGCCATCAATCCCGTGGCATTTGAGGAAAGTCCCATGTTAACTACCTTGCGCCAAGACATGCGCGCTGTTTTCGACCGCGATCCGGCGGCGCGCAGCAAGCTTGAAGTGCTCCTCACCTATCCGGGCCTGCACGCTCTCTGGCTGCACCGGTTGGCCCACTGGCTGTGGCAGAAGAACCTTAAGCTGCTGGGCCGTGCTGTGTCGCAGACCAGTCGCTTTCTGACCGGCATCGAGATCCACCCCGGCGCCCGCATCGGCCCCGGGTTCTTCATCGACCACGGCATGGGCGTGGTCATTGGCGAGACGGCCGAGGTCGGCGCCAATGTGACCATGTACCACGGCGTCACCTTGGGCGGCGTGAGCTGGCAGAAGGGCAAACGCCATCCCACCATCGGCGACTGGGTGGTGCTGGGCGCGGGCGCAAAGGTGCTGGGGCCCATCACCGTCGGCGAACACAGCCGCATCGGCGCCAACTCGGTGGTAGTCAAGGACACGCCCGCCGAGTCGGTGGTGGTCGGCGTGCCTGGTCGGGTGCGCCACCGCGACGGTTGGCTGCAGGCGTCAGACCCTGAGCGCGATTTGCAGCACAATGTCATGCCCGACGCCACGGCCGACGCGCTCAAGGCTTTCTCCGATCGCATGATGGCGTTGGAGGCGGAGATCATGGATCTGCGCAGCTTCCACGCCAATGGCAACGGCCACCTTGGCCCGCCGCCGCCCGAATGGACGCCTGACAAGTACCTGGGGCCGTTTGGCATCTGAGCAAGCACCCAGTCGAGGCTTCAGCCGGGTTTGCCGGTGCGAATCAGGCGCTCTAGCCCGCCTAAAGGCTCGAATCCGCGCTGGCGGAGTTCATATTTGGAATTGCTGCCCGCTTTGCAGAAGGCTTGACAAATGTTTGCGGCCTGTGCTATAATCGCCCTTGCTCGTTAGCTAAGGTTTCTTCTCGTCCCATTCACTGAAATGTCCCGTCTCTCTCTTGATACAGTGATCGCCAAGAACCGTGATTTGGTCATAGACCGCGTGGTGGACAGCGAAGCGTTGCTGATTCACCTGTCGAGCGGAGATTACTTCAGCCTGGATAGTGTGGGTACACGCATTTGGGAGAGTATCGATGGGTCAAGGACAGTTCAGGACTTGGCAGATTTAATCTTTGAAGAGTACAATGTGGACAGAGATCAGGCTGTCACTGATGTCGTTCATCTGGCCGAGCGATTGGCTGATGAAGGACTGATTGTTACTCAGTGATTCGTTCGGACCCGCTACACGGCTACACCTGTGTAGCCGTCGTTCTGTCAGCAGCGCTCCAAGCGCAACAAACCCAACCCGGAGGTATCATCGTGAATCAGACCACACCCGTCAAGAAGACCTACCAGACACCGACCTTGACCAAGTATCAACGACTCCAGAAGGTTACGTTGGGCACTGTTTCCAATGGGGCCAACTGGCTGATGCCGGGCAGCAACTAGTACGCCTCGATCATCGCTCTGCCCACCCCGAAGAGCCAAAAACCCATAGCCCGCGTTTCGCGGGCAGAAGTGCAAGTTAGCTTGCTCGTAAGAAGGAAAGTTGGTCTCCAGCTTTCCTTCGTTGCGTTTCTCCTTCCAGATGCATTTTTTGCCGCCAAATGCTGCACAGGTCTACAACAGACTGGCGGCAACCTTTGAACAGCGCTTCACCAAGTCGCCCGTCGAGGCCGCAACGCTCCAGATCGGCGGATGCTTGGTCAGGCTGCGCACGACCACGCCGCTCTTGCGCCGCCAACTGCTGCGTCCCCTGGCCTGCCCGGTCTTCGACGGCGCAGGCGCGACAGCGGATTTCACCGTCGATTTGGTCGATCTGGCTGGACGCCCGCTGCCCGACTTGCCTTGGCTGCCGCAGCATACCTCAGCCGAGCAAGAAACCAGCGAGTACCAGGAAGGCCCCTTCCTGGTCACGCGCCATGGCGATCTGCTGTTGACCATCCTCAACCACGAGGCGGGACATACGGTCGGACTGGTGCATGACCCGGCCCATTGGCCGCTGCGCCATTACAAGCAGTCGATCTTCATCACCCTCTACCAGCATTTGCGCCGCCGCGGGCTGCATCTGATCCACGCGTCGGCCATTGGTCTGGACGGTCAGGCTGTGCTGATCGCTGGCCAATCTGGCGCGGGCAAGACCACCACCATGCTGACCTGCGTGGCCGCAGGGTTGCAGTTTCTGGGCGACGACACGACGTTGCTGCAGCGCACGGCCAGCGGCGACATCGATGTCGTTGCCCTGCTCAGCACCCTGGACGTGACTGATAAGACTGCGGCCTGGTTCCCCGAGCTGGCGTCGTTTCTCTCACCGCTGCGCAGCCATACCGGCAAGCGTCAGATCATCCTTTCCGAGGCCTACCCCAGCAGCATGGCCGAGAGCGCACATGTCAGCGCCATTCTGGCGCCGGAAATCACCGATCGGGCGCACACCACCCTGGCGCCCGCCAACCGAGCCTCCCTCCTCAGCGATCTCCTGTTCTACAGCGTCGACCTGCAAGACGCGGCGCTGGCCCGACAGCACCTGGAGTTCCTGGCCCAGGCCGTGGAGCAGATTCCGGTCTACCGCCTGCTGCTGGGCAGCGATCGGCAGCAGATTCCCCAGGTGATCGCGGAAATTCTCCAGCGCTTGTCACGTTGGTAACGTGACCTGCGGGAGGCGTTGCTTGTCACGTTGGTAACGTGACCTACGGGCGGCGTTGCTTGTCACGTTGGTAACGTGACCTACGCGTTGTCACGTTGGTAACGTGACCTACGGGAGGAGTTGTTGTACCCGCTGGCTGACGTTGGCCAGCTCTGCCTCGGCCTTGGCCAGCAGTTCAGCCTGGGCGCCGCGCCCATTGCCCGCGACCAGCGCTTCCAATCCATCGCGCATCAGTTGATAGGGGATACGGGTCAGCGCGAAGAACTCCAGTTTGAGCTGAGCCAGTTGGCGCGGGCTGAGCGGGCCGTTGACGCCGCTGCCGCTGTACGCCTGGCGCAGGTCGATCTCGAGGGCCGGGATGCCGTCCAGCAGGCTAAAGGCCAGCTCGAACCAGCGATTGCCCAGCCGACGCTGAAAATCACCCAGCATGTCGTACACGGCGCTAACGCGGGGGTCGCCAAAGTCGTAGGGCAGCGTCTGGTGGATGCTCCCCTGTACGCCCCGCTCTCGCTGGTACTGTTCGCGCGCCGGCGTGCCCGGCATCAAGAGCAGCTTGCCGAAGATCAGCGGTGGGAAATAGCCCAACAGCCCCTGCTGTTCGATGAAACGCAGGTTGTCGCGCAGGTCGTCCAGCGTGCTGCCCGGCTCGAACATGATGAACTCAACCTGGGCGGCCACGTCGTTGTCATGCAAAATCTGCAAGGCGCGGCGGTTGATCTCGACGCCGGTCTGCTTGACCATGCGCTCCAGCGAAGCCTCGCTGCCGCTTTCGATGCCGACGCTGACGTAGCGCAGCCCGGCCTGGCGCAGGGCAGGGAAGTAGCGCTCTCCCTTGACCACCTGGTCGGCGCGGGTCAGGAAGGCAAACGAAAAGTCGCGGCCGGTCTGGGCATACTGCTCCACGATGGCCAGCGCGCGGTCGGCCCGCACGAAGAAGTTGTCATCCTGGAACTCGAAGTGGCTGGCGCCGTCCCGGTCGGCCAACTCCACCATCTCAGCTACCACGTTGTCGACGCTGCGGCCGCGCCAGGGCTTGCCGCCCGCGTCGCCGTAGAAGGCGATGATCGAACAGAAGTTGCAGTGGAAGGGGCAGCCGCGGCTGGAGATCATCGACGCCTTGCGGCGCATCTTGCCCGCCACGGTGTCGGCATAGGGCGCGTAGGCATGCAGCGGCGGCAGCAGATCACGCGCAGGAAAGGGCAGCGCGTTCAGGCTGCTGTTGTTGGGCCGGCTGGGGTTGGCGACGATCTGCTCACCTTGCCGCCAGGTGACACCCAGGATGCGCCCCCAGTCGATCTGTTCAGGCCGCAGCGGCGGATTGGCCGCGCCGGCCGCCTGCCAGTGCTGCATCACCTCGACGATCGTCTCCTCGCCCTCGCCGCGCACACACAGATCGATGGCCGCAAAATCCTCCAGAATCTCGCGGTCGGCAAAGGTGGGATGATAGCCGCCCACAATCAGCAGCGCGCCCGGGTCCGCGGCCTTTATGCGATCAGCCAGCGCGGCCACGGTGGCAACGACCTGGGAGACCATCGACACCCCCACCACCGGCCGGCCGCCGCGCTGCCGCACGCCGGCCACAAAAGCCTCAACCTGCGCCGCTAACTGCTCGAACGGCATGGGGCCGCCCATGTTGGCGTCCAGCAGCTCGGCAGCCAGGTCGACGGCGCGCAGCATACCTGCCAGGTAGGCGATGCCCAACGGCTGGGCGCCGCGAAACTCGCGCGTTTCATAGTCGGGCGGACTGATCAACAACAGCTCAGGAAGATTCATACAACCTCGTGCGGCGCCTGGCCACGACCATGCCCAGACCGAAGATCAACAACAGCGACAATCCACCGCTGCACGGCAAACCCGTCAGCGACCCCAGCCCTTGCCCTTTGGCTGTGGCTGTGGTGCGTTCCAGCCGGGTGGCGCGGCCACCCAGCTCCACCTCTTCCAACTCATACCAGTAGGCTACGCCGGCAATGACGTTGGTGTCGGTGAAGACATAGCTGCCGCCGCGCAACGGGTCGGGCGAACCAGGAACCAAGCGCGGGTTGATCTTCTGCCACGGCCCATCCTCGTCGAGGGCGCGGTAGACGTTGAAGCCCGCGGTGTTAACCTCGGTCTCGGTGGACCAGCGTATGATGATCGGTTGGCCGGGGCGCCCTTCAGGCTGTTGCGCTGCCGGCCGGAGTGCTGGGCTGGCGGCGGCTGGGCTGGCGGCCAGGGCCAGCGCCGCCAGCAGACCCAGCGCTGCCAGCCAGGCCAGGGATCGTCGTCTTAGCACGTTACGTTCTCCTCGCACGCGGTTATTGTCGTGTCAATGCTCATTTGAGAAATAGGCGTCCCCAGACGCCGGGCTCGCATGTGGGCATGCGAACTCCTCAAATCATGATTGACGCAACCCTAGGGTTGCCGCGCCATAATGACATCTAGGTCGCGGCTCAGGTCGAAGAACACCTGCACGCCCTCGTCGCTGCGCCGGCCGCCCGGCGCCACCGGCTGCCAGACGCCGTCTGGGTCCACCAACAGCACCTTGACCGGCCAGACGGGAATGCCTGGCTGCTTCTGCATCCGCAGATGGTACGTGTCGCCGTCCAGCAGGCCGGCCGGCAACTGATAGCTCAGCCGCACGCGCACAGTTTGGCCGGGGGGCAGCACCAGGCTGCCAGCAAACTGCGTGGCGCCGCCCTCGCCCGACCGCACAGCGACGCCCGGCGCAGCGAAGCCTTCGGCGCTGCGCAACTGCGCGCCGGCCGGCGTCAAAACCCGCAGGTAGTTGAAGTAGCAGCGGCGCGCCATGTCCTCGTAGCTGTCGCCGTAGCGCGCCTCGTGGACGCAGGCATCGCTGCTGGCCTCGCCCTGGTGGCGATAGACCAACTCCAGATCCGCCAGGGCGCTGCCGTCGGGCTGGGGCGTCACCGTGTAGCTGGTGTTGCGCTGGACGACGCTGTTGACCTTGTTCCAGCCCACGTTGCTGTCCACCACCAGCAGAAAGTCGTCGTCGCCCGGCTCGACGCCGCCGCTCCAGCCGGCCTCGGCCAGCAGCGCGGCTGTGGCCGGGTCGTTGACCATCACCAACAGGTGCTTTTCTTGCAGGCTGCTGTAAATGGCCTGAGCCAGCGCGCCGAAGTCTACCTGGCCCGTTTCCAGTCGGGCGCGGGCAGCCGAGGCCAGATCGCCCATGAAGTCCTTGCGGTGCAGCCACCAATCGGAGGAGCCGGCCTCGCGCACGCTGTTCTCAGTGGCCAGCGGCTCAGCCCACACCTCGCGCATGGCCACCAGCACGTTGTCGCCGGTCAGCGGCTGCTGGTAGCCGGGCAGCGGCAGGGGCTGCAGCGCCGCAACCAGCCGGCGGGTAGCCTCGAGGTCGAAGGCGATCACGCCATCGGAGGACGCGCCCATATCCAGTTGATACAGCGCCTGGGCTACCTGGGCCGAGCTGGGGAAATCGGCCGACCAGTTGGCGTCACGGAAGAGCAGCATCTGCGCGCCCATGGTCTGCTCCAGGTCGGGCGGCGCCAGCGGATGGTCGATATTCGGGTTGTAGACGGTGTAGCTGTCCACGAAGTCGATCTCGCCCAGTTGTCCCCGATCGACAGGCAGCAGCCCGACGCCGCTGATGAAGCCGCCGGTCGGGCGCAGCTCGTCGCTGTTCTGCGCCAACAGCAGGTAGGTCTTGGCGCCATCTGCGCCCAGCAGGGAGGGCGCCAGGCGGGCCAGGGCCGAGCCTGTCTGCAAGAGGGGCAGATAGCGGTCCAGCCGCTCCAACTGGCCGGCGATGCGCGGGTCGAGCTGGGCCAGGTCCAGGCGGCTGCGCGCGTCGGCAACCTGAGCCAGCGCTGCTTCGGCCTCCTGCCAACTGGGCTGTGTCTGCTCCAGCGCCGGAACCAGCCTGGCCAGTGCGCTGCCTTGCTCCGCTTGGCCGTTCAGGGCATGGGCCAGCACATAGGCGCCGTCCATGCTGGCGCGGCCGGCCGTGGCCGCGCTGCGCGCCAGTTGCAGCAATTCAGGCGCGGCCTGGGCCTCGCCGCCAAAGCGGGGCAGCCAGCCGAGGCTGCGCGTCAGGGGCAGGAAAGGACTGACCTGGGCCGCAACGGTGTCGAGATCGGCCTCCAGCCGGGCAAAGCGTCCCTGCATGTCGGCCAGGTTGGCGGGGTCGAGGCTGGTCAGCGCGTCCAAATCAACGGTCTGCAGGCCCTGCAGCTCGCTCAGCGCCGATCGCGCGGCCGCAGCCGTCTGCACCACCCGCAGCGCCAGGAGCGCCAGCAGGAGCACGAGCGCCAGCAGCGCCACGGCCAACACCCGCTTCCAAAGCCGGCGGCCAGGGGATTTTTGTTTCGACGAAAGGTTGGCGGAATCCACGCTCATAGTCTCGTAACCTACCACAGGGAGATCGATCTGACAAGTGTCGCAGCCCACAGTCCAGCGGGGTGCGTTAACGGTCCAGCCGCCACAGCGCCCAGCCGTCGCCCTGCAAGACCAGCTCCGGCCGGTAGCCGGGGACGGCGGGCACAGGTTGATCCCCGTTTGCACGGGGAGGGTCTGCCAGGCCGGCCTGCGCCAGGTAGAGCGGGCGCTGCTGTCGGACCGCCTGCAGCAAATCGAGCCAGGCGGCCGGCGGCGCAGGGCCGGCCAGGTCGGGATGCTGGCTCGCTACCGTGGCCCGATAGCTGGGCAGCGCCCACAGATCGCGGCTGACCGGCGTCACGTCTGGCCGCAGCCCCAGGCCGTAGCGCCCGTACCACAGGGCAAACGTGGCCCGGTCGCCGGCCGTCAGCAGCACGGCATCGGCCGGCGCATGGCGCAGCACCTGGCTGTAGAACTGCTCGGCCGCCTGGTCGTCGCGCAGGTTTTGCCCCTGCCAGTACAGGATCAGCGGCGCCGCTGCCAGGGCGATGGCCAGCAGCGCTGCGGCCAGCGCCGCGCGTCGATTCCAGCCCGCCAGCCAGTCCAGCGCGGCTGTCAGCCCTGCACCCAGGGCCAACGCCACGATCACCCAGCCGGACAGCAGGCTTAGCAGCGAGTCGCTGGTGTTGTAGCCTATGGCCCAGACCAGGCCCAGCAGCAGGCTGACGCTCAAGGCGGCGGCCAGGGGGCGGTTGCGCTGGAAGAGCGTTGCCAGGCCCAGCAGCGCCGCGGCCATGCCCCAGGGCAGGAAGCTGCGCCACAGCTCGGCCGACCAGCCAGCCAGCCGGCCGGGCACGTCGCTCCAGGCCACGGCGAAGGCGAAACCCTGGTAAAGCTGCCCCGACACCAGCCACCACAGCCCATCCAGCGTGCGCGGATTGCCCCAGTTGACCGGGGGATCGCCAGCGGCAGCCAGCGGCAGGTAGAGGTAGACCAGCAGCCCGGCCGCCAGTCCGGCGGCCAGCGCGGCGCTGGCTCGCCCGCGGCGGCGCTCCCTGGC
>JBAQCH010000178.1:0-6461 GCA_049294015.1 Anaerolineae bacterium | reverse complement strand
AACCGCTGGCGGTTGTTGTCGCCTTCGACGAATATCAACGGTGGCGCGCCTTGGCGGCTGATGAAGCGCAGCGTCGTCTGGCAGGCTGGGAATCGCTGGATGCGCTGCTGGCAGACTTGCACCAGCGACCCAGCGACTATACGGGCGAGCAGATCGAGGCAGAGATCAGCCTGGCACGCGACGAGGTCAGGAAGGCACGCTATGACCGTCGTCGTGGTTATTGACACCAGTGTCTGGGTCTCGGCATTTCTGAACCCGGAGGGTTTCCCAGCACGCTTGATCCAAGCTGGCAAGACGGGCCGCTTCTCAATCGTCAGTTCGTTGCCGTTGCTAGACGAACTGCAAGAAGTGCTGCTGAGACCCAGAATCATGAAGATACGCCGCTCCACGGGGACCGATGTCCATAGCTTTATGGCTGGTGTTGCCGCAGTCGTTCAACTGGTCCCCGTCTCAGGTGAGCTCAGTCTCTGTCGCGATCCCGATGACGATGTAATCCTGGAAACGGCCATCCAAGGCAATGCAGCCTACGTGATCAGTAGAGACGAGGACCTGACCCGTGATCTGGACCTCATCGATCGACTGCGTGAGCGAGGCATCGAAGCGATGACCGTACAACGCTTCATCGATCGCCTTGGGCTGGGAATTGCGCTATAGGCGGGTCACCTCCAACACCTCGTCGCTGCCCGAGGTCGCCAGCGACGAGGCCATCCTGGTCGATCCCAGCGACGTGGCGCAGATCGTCGACGCCATGCGCCTGGTGCTCACCCAGCCGGCGCTGGCGGCTGAACTGCGTGAAAGCGGCCTGGCCCGCGCGGCCCAGTTCACCTGGCAGCGCACCGCGCGTGAGACCATCGCGGTGTATGAGCGGGTGGCGACGGGGCAAGGGACGGTAATCGGCGATCGGTAAACGGTGAACGGTGAGCGGTGAACGGTCGGCGGCAGGGCGATTGACCGGTTGGGGGGTGAGATGAACGACAGAAGCCAGGACGCAGATCAACGCAGGCGGCGCACGCAGATCAGAAGCAGAAGAGATCAGCGTTGACCCGCGTGCATCTGCGTCCTTCTGATGAAAACATCGCTTCGGTGTGTTTTCTATAGCGCTGCCCCCCTCTCACTGTCGCCAGTGGTTGACCGGTTGACGAAGGTTGGGTTATAATCGGGTTGATGGAGAGCACGAGATCGACAGTTATGGAGGTCATGATGGATATGGAACGAGCGCATCAGATGATCGGCGCTGACGGACTACAGATCCCTCTGCCGTTGATGCAGCGCTATGGACTGCGAGCGGGCGTCCAGGTTGTACTGGAGTTGGGCGCCGATGGCATTCGTGTTGTGCCGGCGCTGGCGGACAAGTCAGAGATCGAGGGCCAAGCGCTGCGCTTCGTGCTACGAAATCTAGGCGACGCAGTGAGCATCGAAGCACAACGGCTCGATGAGGCCTGGCATGTGACCGTTTATGCATCGGCTGGAACGGCGCCGATAGGCAGATTGGTCTACGATTTGGCCGGTGAGTTACTAAAAGAGGACTCGACGCCGCCAGAGATTATGCGCCGTCGTGCCATTGAGATCGCGGGAGATTAGCACAAGCGATGCTTGCCGTTCCTCATTTCCGGCAAAGCTCCCCTGAAACGTGTTTGCCTGCCTGTGTGCGCATGGTGCTCGCCTACCGGGGTAGAGAACACAGCGAGCACGAATTGGCAGAAGTCCTCGGCACAGTGCGGGGCTTGGGAACAAATCCAGAGAGCGCAATCACGGGTTTGGAGCGCATGGGCTATCACGCGCTCTGGTTCGAGAATGCAACTCGCGAGCGCCTTGCCGATCTCTTGAGCCAGAACTGGCCCGTCATCGTCTTTCTGCGAGCTGCGAATTTGCCTCATGGACATGCTGGCGTGCATGCGGTAGTCTTAATCGAAATCGACGATGGTCAAGTCACGTGTTTGGATCCAAACCTGGATCAGCCATTAACGTTGAAGTTGTCTGTATTCCTGAGCGCTTGGAAGATCCTGGGCAATCAGGGACTGGTTGTGTGGCTGTCGTAGCCTGCGGGACGCCCGTGGTCTGCTCCCGCGCCGCCTCCCTGCCCGAGGTCGTCGGCGATGCGGCCATCCTGGTCGAGCCCACCGACGTCGAGCAGATCGTCGACGCCATGCGTCTGGCGCTCACCCAGCCGGCGCTGGCGGCTGAGCTGTGCGCCCGCGGCCTGGCCCGCGCCCCCCAGTGTACCTGGCAGCGCACCGCACGTGAGACGATTGCGGTGGTTGAGCGGGTGGTGGGGGCAGTGAGCGGTGAACGATCCGCGGTAGGCGCTTGTTGGGCTGATGTGATATAATAGTTGCATCGATAGACGAAAGGAAGTGTCAGCGAGGTATGCTTACGAAACAAGGTGAGCACGTGAGTAGCAGGGCGGTCCCTTGCGAGAATGAATAGGCTGTGTTTGAAGTTGGTTGATAGCTCGTCATTGCGAGGCGTCTGCGCCGAAGCAACACTTGCACCTGACGCAAGTGCAGGTATCTCATCTTGCCACGCTGGGATTGCTTCGTCGGCGGCCTCCTCGCAATGACTCTTCAACCAGACTCAAACACACCCGAATGAATAGCTCTTGAATGCAGAACAAATCAATCCCATGCTAGTCGAAGAGCCGGCGCGCAAAGTGGCGTGGCACGACTTTCGCTTGGCGCTGCTCGGCGCCGGGCTGTTGGTCCTCTTGATCGCGCTCAGCCAGTGGCTGTGGTTTTTGCAGCCGCTGCGCCTGGCGCTGGGCTTGGCCTACGTGCTCTTCGTGCCCGGTTACTGCCTGACGGCCGCGCTCTTCCCGCGCGCCGACGACATCGACCGCATCGAGCGCATCGGCCTCAGCCTGGGCCTGAGCGTAGCCTGGATCTCAGTGCTGGCGCTGATCCTGGATTGGCTGCCCTGGGGCCTACGCCTGTGGCCCATCGTGCTGGGCGAGCTGCTCTCGATGTTGCTCTTCATGGCCGTGGCGCTGTGGCGTCGTTCCCGTCTGCCCGCGGCGGAGGCCTACACGCCCGACCTGGCCTGGCGGCCGCGGCCCTGGTGGCGCTCGCTGCCCCAGTTCGAGCGGCGCATCTACGGCCTGGTGGCCGCGGCGCTGCTGGTGGCCGGGCTGGCCGCGGCCTGGGTCTTCCTGGTCCCCTCCCCCAGCCAGTTCATGACCGAATTCTACATGCTGGGCGCGGAAGGGCTGGCCGAGAGCTTCCCGCGCGAGGCAGCCGTGGGCCAGGAGATCGGCGTCACCCTGGGCGTGATGAACCGCGAGCGGGACGCGGCCAGCTACCGCGTCGAGGTCTGGGCGGTCGATCCCTGGGCCGACGACCGGCGCGAGTTGGTCGCGCAGGCTGGCCCCCTCGATTTGGCCGTGGGCAGCGGCCGCGAGTGGCCCATCGGCTGGCAGATGCCCTGGGCCGGCGACGACCAGGTAGTGGAGTTGCTGCTCTTCAGCGGCGACGACGCCGAGTCCTATCGCAGCCTGCGGCTGTGGCTGAACGTTACCGAGCCCAAGCAGGCCGCGCCCACCGCTTCG
The DNA here is from genome assembly GCA_049294015.1 of Anaerolineae bacterium. GTDB lineage: Bacteria > Chloroflexota > Anaerolineae > JAAEKA01 > JAAEKA01 > JAAEKA01. The sequence goes on along the minus strand of JBAQCH010000178.1, from coordinate 2,920 downwards.
GCGCCCCTGCCCGCAGCCGCGCTGCCATTGACCGCGACCCTGGCCGCCGGGCCAGCCGCGACACCCAGCGCTGTCAGGCCGGCAGCCACGGCCACACCCACTGCGACGCCCACTGCCGCTCAGCCGTCGCCCACACCCGGCGCAACCCCGCAGGTGGTCGTGGTGGCCGATGCCCGGGGCGCCAACCTGCGCGCCGCGCCGGCCGTGGATGGCGAGCTGCTGACATCCGTCGCCCAGGGCACAGCCCTGACGGTGACCGGGACCAACGCTGACGGCACCTGGCTGCAAGTCTGCTGCGTCGCTGGCCTGGAGGTCGATGGCGCCTGGATCTGGCGTGAGTTGGTAGAAGAAACGGGTCAATTGCCAATTGACAATTGACAATTAACGAGGAATCGTGCGAGCCAAGAGCCTATTTCCTGTATGGGTGACATATGCAGACTGATTTGACGCCAATCGAAGCTCCCTCCAACCCGACGGCCGCGGGCAGCCTGCGCCGCACGGTGGCCGGCTGGCAAGGTTGGCTGGCCGCGCCCTCAGCCCGGCCTGGCCTGATCGCAGCCGGCTACCTGGCCTGGCTGACGGCCGCCGAGCTGATCAGCTCCGTCGGAGAGCCGCGCGTCGGGCTTCTGGTGCACGCAGGGCTGTTGATCGCGCTGATCTACCACGCGGCGCGCGACTTGAGCGATCCCCTGCACCAACTGCTGTTGACCCTGGCCTTTGCGCCCCTGATTCGCCTGCTCAGCTTCTCGCTGCCGCTGGCCGGCTTTCCCCAGATCGCCTGGTACTTCATCGTCAGCGTCCCCCTCTTTGTGGCCGCTTTCCTGGTGCGCCGCATCCTGGGCTACACGCGCGCCGAGATTGGCCTGCGCATCGGCTTTCTGCCGATCCAACTGCTGATCGGACTCACCGGCCTGACCTTCGGCTACGTCGAATATCGCATCCTGGCGCCGGCCCCCCTGGCGGCCTCCTTTACCTGGCAGGACCTGGTGCTGCCCGCGCTGATCTTGCTGGTCAGCACCGGCTTCCTGGAGGAGTTGATCTTCCGCGGCCTGATGCAGCGGGCTGGCCAGCAAGCGCTGGGCCGCGTCGCCAGCATCCTCTATGTCTCGGTCGTCTTCGCCGTGTTGCACGTAGGCTACAAGTCAGTGCTGGACGTGGTCTTCGTCTTCGTGGTAGCCGTCTTCTTTGGCTGGATCGTCGCCCGCACCCGGAGTCTGCTGGGCGTCACCCTGGCCCACGGCCTGACCAACATCATGTTGTTCCTGGTGATGCCATACCTGGCGCGCTGAACTGCTCGGTCGGAGACCGGCCTGAGCAGCAGCGGCAGGCTCGGTCGGAGACCGGCGTGAGCAGAAGTAGACGAGCAAACTGCCCCTGTCCTGGGTTGTGAACCCACCCGAATCAAAAGGCCGTGCATCGCAACGATGCACGGCCTTGCACTACTCTGTAGCACTCACCCTCTGTGAGTCTGGCGCTCCGTGATGACCTTAGCCCAGCACTTCCAGCACCTTGACCACGGCGATGAAGCCGAAAGCCAGCAGCAGCGGCACGATGGCCACGTTGAGCGCACGGCTCAACGACTGCGCCCGGGCGCTGGTCGACGAAGACAGCACTTCCTTTTGAATCAACAGAGCCAACAAGACGACGATGGCGATCAAACCCAGCGACGCTGCCAGGGCAACCGTGGTGACGGTGGAGACGGTGGTAGTCGTAACAGTCGAGATCATAGAATCGGCCTCCCATGAACGAGAACCTAGCGCATGACGAGGGCTTGCAACAAGCCGCTCAAAACAACGCCACGATTATAGCCGACCCTGCGCCTCCTGTCAAATCAAGCCGCGGCGGGCCAACTCTGCGCTGGCTCGCCCACCAGGAACTGTGGCTGCTGCTGGCGGCCACGCCGCTGCTGCTCTTTGCCGGCCCCTGGTCCGGGCTGGGGCTGGGCCTGATTTTGCTGGCTTGGCTGGCGCGCGGCCTGGACAGCGGACAGCTGACCGCGCCCACCGGGCTGGAGCCGCCCATCGTGTTGCTGGCTGTGGCCGGCCTGGTAGGCTACCTGGTTGCACCCGACCCGCTGCGCAGCCTGGCCGCGCTGTGGCGTCTGCTGTTGGGCATCGCCTGGTTCTATGGCCTGGCTAACCGCCCGCCCGACGGCCGGTGGCTGCGCCGTCTGAGTTGGCTGTGGATCGCGGCCGGCGCAGCCTTGTTGCTGCTGGCCGTCACCGGCACCGACTGGCAGAACACGCGCCTGCTGCCCCTGGCCGTCTACGACCGCATCCCGCAGTGGAGCTGGAACGTACAGTCGGGCCTGCTGGCCAACGCGCGCGGCGTGGGCATGGCCCTGGCCATGGTCATCCCCGTGCTGCTGGCGCTGGCGCTGCTGGGCCGCGGCCGGGCGCCGCGCCTGGTCGCCCTGCTGCTGGCTGTGCTGCTGACGGCCGCGCTGCTGCTGACCCAGTCGCTGCAAGGCGCGCTGGGACTGGCGCTGGGCGTAGCGCTGCTGCTGGCGCTCTGGAGCCGCTGGACCTTGCTCCTCGTCCTGCCCCTGGCGGCCGTAGCCGTCTGGGCCGCCAGCCGCCTGGATCTCCATTCGCTGCCCTTGACTGCGCTGGATATCCAGAACGCCGCCGGCATCGGCGTGGTGCTGCGCCTGGACATCTGGAGCCGGGCGCTGGCCATGCTGGCCGACATGCCGTTGACCGGGATCGGCCTCGATTCGTACCTCATCCTGCAGAGCCAGTTCTATCCCGGCCACCTGCTGGGGCCGGAGATCCACGCCCACAACCTGGCGCTGCAACTGGGCTTGGACCTGGGCGTGGCCGGCTTGCTGGGCTTCATCTGGCTGCTGGCGGCCTTTGCGGTCGTCACGCTCCAGGCGCTGCGCCGCGCGCCGCTGCCCGGGGAGCGCGCCCTGCTGGCC